>JAJCXL010000567.1 GCA_029263435.1 Acidobacteriota bacterium
TAGCAAACGCGCGACAAATCGGAGACGTTCTTCCACTTGGTTGTACTCCTTCCATGGCACTTCGCCCTCCCGCGGAAGGCAAAAGTGTCACCCATGTCTCCGGAATGGAGTGTTACCTATGTCTCGGGATGCTCATCAAAAAATCTAGCGTCTCCAGGACGCTGGACTCCTTGCTGCCTTCGAGCCCTTGCTCGGCCCCCGTACCCTTTCCCAATCTTGCGCCTCGCTCGCGTTATGAAGAAACTGGGAGACAAACGCGCGCCGCAAGAAGGGAAGGCTCATGATAGCCCTCATTATTAGCTCGTTCCTCGCAGGAGCCGTTGCGCCGTCGAGCGTGCAAAGCTTTGCGAGCGAGGACCAGATGGCCAAGCTCGATGCGGACCTCAGGAATCTAGAGGCCGACTTGAGCGCTGCCGATCCCGACGCTCTGCCATCGGACGCCCGCGCGCGGGTCGATCAGATTCGTGACGAAGTGATCTATTTGAAGGTCAAGATGCGCAAGCATGCCGAGGCGAACGGTGAAGGGACGGGAGTGACGACGGACGAAGTCCGAGACCTGCGTCTCGACGTCTCCGACCTGCGGAATGACCTGAGACCTCATCTCTCCCCCGCAACCGCCGAGCGCGGCGTCGTTTTGCGGAGAGGTACGGAGCTGAACCTCCGGCTCGAAGATGGGTTGCGATCGTCCACCGCGGAGCCGGGAGACGCGTTTCGAGCCTCGGTGATGGAGCCTGTTCTCGACGGAAACCGCGTCGCTCTCGAAGCGGGAAGCCTTTTTCACGGCCGGGTGGAGCTCGTGGACCGGGCCGAAGGCCGCACCGACCGGAGCGCGAAGCTCGTGTTGGCGTTGGATCGGCTCGAAAGCGCGGGAGAGACCTACGATGTGAGCGCGACGATCGTGGACGCCTCGGAGCGGCTTTCCACCGGAATCGGCGCGGAGGCGACCAAGATCGGCATCGGCGCGGGATTGGGAAGCGTTCTCGGCGCGGTCCTCGGGGGTAAGAAGGGCGCCGCGATTGGCGCGGCCGTGGGCGGTGGCGGCTCCATCCTCGCGACCGAAGGCCGACAAGTGGATCTGCCTCCGGGCACGGTGCTTCAAGTGAGACTCGATCGGGATCTGACTCTCCCGGCAAAGTGAGGGAATGATGCGCGGGTTGGTGGCCTTACTCTCGTTGTCGCTGCTGATGGCGACGTCGCTCCACGCTTGGAGTGCCCCGATAGATCCGGAGCTCGACGCCTCCGTCGAACAGCTCCGCTACGCGGTGGGGACGTGGTCGGTGACGACGGAGTTCTTGAACGAGGACGGATCGGTCGCCCGTGCTGTCGACGGCAGCTATGACTTCGAGTGGGTCGTGCCTGACCGCGTCATCCGTGGGCGCTCGGACATCCCCGAGATCGAGCAGGCCTCGGCGATTCTGTTCTATCTCAACGAGGCGAAGCGAATCATCGAGATGGTCTCCGTCGGCGCGGACGGGAAGCTGTGGGTCATGACCGGCCCGTTCGCCGAGGAGACCCGCTATACGGAGACGTTTGAGACCAGGGACGGTAAGACCAGCCAGCTTCGTTTCACCCGCTACAACGTGAAACCGAACAGCTTCGAATCCAAGATGGAGTACACCGTCGACGAAGGCGCGACGTGGCTCCCCGGAAACCACCAGATGTTTCGCCGCGACGACAGCTGATCCTCAGAGCGGCGAGCGGCGATTCACATTCGCATCAATGCTCGGACGAACACGTCACCGAACCGACTCGTCACGAACGTCAGAAGCGCCGCGAGTACCGTCCCGACGACGAGCACGGTGACGACCTCGGACGCCATCAGCGCCGCCACGCTCGTGCGGGAGCCGCCAATCTTGACGAGCGTTTCCATCTCCCGTCGCCGGAGTCGAAGCGACAGCAAGAAAACCAGCGTGGCTGACGCGATCGTCGCGAGGCCGACGACCACCGCACCGGCGAGAATGAAGCTTTCGATGGTAAGGATTGTGTCGAGGAGCTCTCCCATGACGACGTCGGGACGAACGATCTGGGTCGGCAGATCGTCTGCGGTGTAGCGGCCCTGGAGAAGGGCCGACGATTTCGCGTCGGGAGGAAACGCAATCGCGGCGGTCACTGGGTGGTCCGAGAGGTCGCCGTGAAAATGGAACTCGGAAGCGTTCTCCGGGGTGATCTCGTTGTACTGGACGATCGAGGCGTTCGCGACGACTCGATTGCCGTCAGTGGACAACACCGCGCTCGCGGCCTCGCGCTTCGTGACGTCCTCGTGGCCGTGTCCGATCCCCGCGATGACCCAAGTCGTCTTCACGTCGACGAAGATCGCGTCATCGTCGGGGCCTTGCGACGTCGCGAGGATGCCGACGATCGTCATCTTGAGCGGATACTCTCCCGCGAGGTCGAAGAGGTTGTCGGGAGAGGAGATGACCGCGTCACCGACCTCGGCGTCGAGCGCGGCCGCGACGCTCGATCCGAGCACGCACTCCCCGAGCATCGCGAACCTCCGCCCCGAGACGAGCGCGAGACGCCGGTGGTCGAAGTACTCGACGCTCGTGCCGACGATGGGATGAGCTTGCGCGTGATAGCGCACCGACATGGGAACGACCGGAGCGAGCGCGGCTCGCCGTGCCACCTCGACCTCCTCGTAGCGCATGGCCCCGGGAGCGTCGGAGCGAAAATAGAGCGTGCTTAGCACCAACTCGAGCGGGCTGCCTTTGACGCCTATGACCAGTGGGGTTTGCTCGGCCCGTCGGGTGAGCTGCTCGGAGCTCTGCCGCACGAGAACCCGAAGGCCGACCGGCAAGAACAGAATGAGAGTGATCGACGTCACGAGGATGGAGGTCTTGAGTCGGTGAAACGCGAGGTAGCGCCACGCGAGATAGAGCGTTTGCCTCACGAGATCAGCTCTTTGAAGTCCACGACTCTCTCGAAGCGCTCGAGTAGATCGTGGTCGTGGGTGACCATGAGAAGCGTCGTGGCGTTCGCTTCGGCGTAGTCGAAAAGGATGTCGAGGACCTTACCTTTGTTGTGAGGGTCGAGGTTGCCGGTCGGCTCATCCGCCATGAGCACGGATGGCTCGGTCAATACCGAACGACACACCGCGACCCTCTGACGCTCACCTTGAGACAGCTGTCCAGGATAGCGGTCGAGCTTGTCCTCGATCCCGACCCGGCTAGAGATGGCGCGGGCGCGTTCCCGGACCGCCTTCGTGTAACGAAGCGCCGGATTGATGCGGTAGGGGAGCAGAATATTGTCGAGAACACTCAAGTACTCCAGTAGCTCGAACTCCTGGAACACGAGACCGATGTGTTGGATGCGAAACGCGCGCCGTTGGTTCTCCGAAAGCTTGGTGACCTCCACGCCGTCGGTGTCGATCCGACCGCTTTGCGGAAGCGAGATGCCGGCCATGAGGTGCAGCAAAGTGGTCTTTCCCGAGCCGGAAGGGCCGATGAACGCCACCGACGACGCGCGGGCGACATCGAGCTCAGGGATGGACAGCCGAAAGTCTCCCTCCCCATAGGCAAAAGAAAGCTCCCGGACCCGGATCAGAGGCTGCGACATTTGAGGTGCTCGATTATATGAAAAGACCGATGGGCCGCACCCGCTCGGGGCTTCCCTCCCGCCGCCCTTTTTTTTGAAGCCGGTGGCGAGAGCTGCTATCTTCGTTTCCGTCGATGGCCGACCCCCGAGGCAGCACCCCTCCACAGAGCCCGTCCCCCGCACCGGACGTCGATTTGATGCGACGCGCCTTCACCCGTAGCGCACGCGAAGCCATCCAACATGCGCTCTTCTATATCGGCCTAGGTTACGACACGGCGAATCTCGGCGCCGCCGCGAGTCTACTTCCGTTTCTGCGAAAGTGGCGACACTCGACGAACGAGGATTTGCGCCGCGCCTCCCATGAGATGGCCGAGCGGGTTCGGGTGGTGGTGGAATCCGTGGCGTGGGACCGGGCCATCGACGGCGATGACGTCGTCCGCTCATGGAAGACGCTTCGACGAGCTCTCACGGCGAATGTGTCATTTCCACTTGGACGAGACAGTCGTCTGCCGGCCGCGTGCCACGCGTTCTTGAGAGAAACGCGCCCTGAAAAGCCGTTGTTGAACGAGACCCTCCCCAACGCCCTGCGATGGCTTCGCAAGGTGTTCGCGTCCGTTGTAACGATGTCGCTCGCCGTGTATGTGAGCTTTAGTCTCGAGCAAGTGGGCGCGCTGTTCGTCAACGCCGGATGGGTCGTCGCGATCCCCATCGCCGTTCTGATGCTGCCCATACTGCTCACCTGGATTTTCGCCGACCGAAAAAGACGGGACGGGCAGGTGTATTTCTGGGACCTCGGAGGGGTGCCGTTTCGAAGCTACGCGTTCCAAGCGCTGCCCCCCGGGCGCGGGTTTCCCCTCTACGCCGAGACGAGTCCGCTCCCGGCGCGCTTGTTCAAACGCATCTTCGCGAACATCTCTTTGTACGTTTTCACGCTCAGCGTCGTGGTCGTCGGCGCGTTGCTGCATTGGGAGTGGACCGGCAGCTCGCATCTCTATACCGCGGTGCTGACCCTTGGTATCTTCTACCTCGCCATCTGCGCGGCGTTCTTGTTGGACTTCTGGGACTTCTACTCTCAGCTAAGAATCCGTCTCGCTTTCATCGGAGTCGGCGCGTTGTTGTTTCTCACCATCAATCTCGAGAATGGTGTCGTCATCCTGCCGGTGGTGCTGCTGTTGCTTTTGGGAAAACAGCTCTACCATCTCAAGACCGGCTCGACGGCGGCCCGGACGTATCATTTGTCCTTCGCGGTGTTCTTCGGGCTGCTCGCGAGCATCGCGCTCTACAGCGCGTTCAAACAAAGCGCTAAAGATTGGGTGGAGGGAGATCGCGAAGTCACCCGCGTGAGCGCCCAGCAGTGGCCGTCCCAAGCGGGCGCCGATGGCGCGGGACCGGTCGTCGTCTTGGTGGCATCCGGCGGCGGCTCGCGAGCGGCGGCGTATACGGCGATGACGCTCGAAGCCCTCCACGCGCACAGCGCGGAGATCGCGTGCAGCTTGCAAGCCATCAGCAGCGTCTCGGGCGGAAGCCTCGCGAACGCAGCCTACGTCGCTGCCCGGCTGAAAAACCCCGACTGTGAAGCGCTCTCGTCGAATGAGCCCAACTGGCTCCTCGATCGCGTCACCGGAGACTACATTCTTGCGACGCTCTTGGGTTTGGTCAACGGCAAAGGCCGCGGCCAGCAGATCGAAGACACGTGGCGCGTCGAGAGTGGCTTGGGCTCGACCCGGCTCTCGGAGCTCGTCACGCGATGGAGCGAACCGCGGCCGGCGGACTCTGCCTACCCGCCTTTCGCGGTGCCTTTGTTCAACACCACGACCCTCGATACGCATGACGTCGTCGTGAGTCCGCTCTCGCGCTCGGTCTACGGGACGAACGGCCTCACGAAGAGCGCCCAAGAGACGAATCGCTACAGCACGATCGCCCAGCGCTTCGACGGGCTCACGAAAGACCAGCTCGAGTCCACTCCGACATGGGTCTACTATCGCGGGGGCGTCTACGGGCTCGAAGACCTGCTACCGAGCTACGACCCGGATCTCGCCGAGTCGGTGCGGGCGTCCGCGAACTTTCCGTTCGGGTTCCCTCTCGTCCGCGTGAAGACGACGAAACCCATGTTCTTCAGCCCTCTGGCCTCCGCGCGCGAGGAAGGGGAGCTGCGCAACGTTTTCTTGTCCGACGGCGGTGTCCTGAGTAACTCCGGCATGTGGTCGATGTACCGGCTGCTCATGAACCAGGCCGCGGTGCTTCGCGAGCGCGGCGTTCTGCTCATCATCGTGGAAGCGAGCAAGATGCCGAGCTATCCCAGAGTGCGTCAGATCACCGGCCTCTTGAGCGCGATCGAGAACAAGGAGCCTTTGGGGCGGAGCATGCATCGTCGCATGCTCGAAGCGTTGTCCTTGGCTTACGGAAGCCGCTTCGAAGCCGTCCAGATCGACTTGGTACCCACCGCGGCCATGAACGTCATGACGACGTGGACGCTTTCTCTCTCCGCGTTGTCGACACTCGAGCAATCTTTCGCGGTTCGATGGGCGTGTGCGGGATCGACGAGCGGCTGCACGAAAGTTGAGACTCAAATCGACGAGGCGTGGGGTCGTCTGAAAGCGCCATTCACCGAGGTCGAGGATATCGAAGACATCCGCCCGCGCCCGCCGTTGAGCTGAGCAGAGCGCATATAATTCGCGGCGACGACTCCAAACACCAAGAGGAGAACTGTTTTGGCAGAGTTGAAGAGAGTGGGCTTTATCGGCCTCGGCATCATGGGAAAGCCGATGGCGAAGAATCTCCTGAAGGCCGGCTTCGAGCTGAAAGTCTACAGTCGCTCGGAGGCTCCACAAAAAGAGCTCGTGGCCGCGGGTGCTTCCGGGGCGACGTCGACGAAGGATTGCGCCACGGATGTCGACGCCGTCGTGACGATGTTACCGGACTCACCGGACTCCGAGAAAGTGATCTTGGGCGCGAACGGCCGCGGGGGCGTGGTCGAAGGCGCGAGGGAAGGGACGATCGTCATCGACATGAGCTCGATTGCGCCGGCCGCCTCCCAGAGTATCGGTGCGGTTTGTGAGGCGAAAGGACTGGCCATGCTCGACGCGCCTGTCAGCGGGGGTGAGCCGGGCGCTGTCAAGGGCGAGCTCGCCATCATGGTGGGAGGCAAGCCCGAAGTGTTCGAGCGCGCGACGGGAATCTTTGACGCCGTCGGCAAGAGCTACGTCTTGTGCGGGGGCTACGGCGCGGGGAACACCACCAAGCTGGCCAACCAGATCATCGTCGCCGCGAACATCGAAGCGGTCGGCGAAGCGCTCGTGCTCGTACGAAAGGCCGGCCTCGACCCGACGACGGTGTTCGACGCGATCAAGGGGGGGCTCGCCGGGAGCAATGTCTTGAACGCGAAAGCGCCCATGATGATCGCGGGCAACTTCGATCCGGGCTTTCGGCTACGCCTTCATCAGAAGGATCTCGCGAACGCACTCCTCACGGGAAAAGAGCTGGGAGTGCCGCTCCCGGTGACCGCGCTCGTCCAACAGATGGTCGGTGCCCTCGTGAACGACGGCAAAGGCGATCGAGATCACTCGAGCATCGCGAACTTCATCGAGCAAATGGCGGCGACGAAGATCAGCGGAGAAGGCGACCCGGCGACGAAGATCAGCGGAGAAGGAGACGCGTCCGCATGACCAAGCACGACAAAGCCTATAGCGGCTATCGCTCGTTCGACTATCTAGAACAAGGCGCTGATTACGAAGAGTTCGAGCTCGCCGTTCAAACCGAGCGGGTGCCGAGCTATCTCGCGCCGCTCGAAAGCGAAGAGAGCGCTCGGGCCGACAGGCTCCTCGAAGATACGTTGATGATCTCGCTTCACGACCATCTGGGCTGCTTCCCTGAGCCCATCGACCGCACCAAAGCCTACGTTCGGCAGGGACGGCAGGCGACGGCATTCGAAGGACTCGCGCAATCTCACTGGGACTGCGTTTTCGAGAACTTCATGGACGGCATTTGCCAGATCCACTCCGCGCGCGGATGGAAATGGAGCGAGATCCTCCACGATCTCGGGATTCGGCTCTGCGACCTCGATCACCAGGACTTCGTTTTCTTGTGTCGAGGGGTCGCCGATATCGAACGGGCGCATCGAGAGGGCAGGATCGCTCTCGTCGCCTCCATCGAAGGCGCGGCGCCGATCGAGAACGAGCTCGAGCGGATCGAGATCCTCTACGGCTTCGGCGTTCGAGCCATGGGTATCACCTATAGCGAGTCGAACGGGCTCGGCTCCGGGCTCAAAGAAGCGCGAGACGGCGGACTCACGTCTTTCGGGAAGAGGGTCGTCGAACGGATGAACAAGGTCGGCATGCTCGTCGACTGCTCTCACTGCGGCGACCAAACGACGTTGGATGTCATCGAAGCGAGCACCCAACCGATCGCGCTGACCCATATCGGGGCTCGCTCGCTGTGGGACACGAATCGGATGGCTCCGGATGACGTCTTGAAAGCGTGTGCGGATAAGGGGGGCCTCATCGGCATCGAAGCCGCGCCTCACACGACGCTCACCCCGAAACATCCTCGACACAACCTGGATGCCTATATGGAGCACTTCGAGTACATCAAGGATCTCGTCGGTCTCGACCACGTCGGCTTCGGCCCGGACACACTCTATGGTGACCACGTCGGGCTCCACGGGGTGTACAAGTCGAGCCTGTCCATCAAGGAAGCATCTCAGCTCGACTACGAACGGGTCGACTACGTCGAAGGGGTCGAAAACCCCACCGAAGCTTCCATCAACATCGTGCGCTGGCTCGTCGGGCGCGGTTACTCGGATGACGACATCGCGAAGGTGGTTGGAGGAAACGCGCTGCGTCTATTGAAGGAGGTCTGGCAGTAGCGCCGTGCTGCTACTCTGGGCGGCGCTCTCAGGGCTCGCGTTCGGGCGGCTCGAAGCCACGGTGGCTTCGGACCAGACCGCGGTCGTCGAGCTCAGCTACAGACTCGAGCTTGGGTCGGATCTCCCCGCGGACGCCGTCCTCTCTCTAACTGTGTTGGAGCTTCGCGGCGGCGAAGTCCTCGATCTCGAAGCGAACGGAGAGCGCTTGACGCTCGACCGGAGCACGGCACCGAAGCTGCGCGCGCGAGTGACGCTCCCGTTGCCCTCCGACACGCTCGTGCTGCGCTACCGAACCCCCGGACCCACCATTCCGGTCGTCGTCCCCGAGCTCATTCCGGACGAGGCGGTGGCGAATGCCTTCGTCGCGACGGTGTCGCTCGCGGACGGCTGGCATCTAGTGGAGAGCTTTCCCTCGGGCATGGCAGTGACTCCCAAGGGCTATCACCTCCAGCTTCCGGTGACGCCGGCCTATCTCGCGCTCACCCTCGTAGACGAGGAACCTTTCCTGACGCTCCCTCAGACACTCGACGCGGCCGCCGTTGCTTTCTTTCTCGCCGTCGGAGCCCTGTTCTACCAGCGACGGGGCTCGAGCCGATGATCGCCGCCGGCTTCGTCTTCTGGGGACTATTCGTCGTGTTCGGCATCATGGTGGCCGGCTACGTCGCCTGGATGTATTGGGTCGAGCGAGAGTGACGTGACGATCCAAATAGCACTCTTCTCGCTGTACTTCCTCCTCGTCTTCGCGATCGGTTGGTACTGCCTTCGACTCACCGAGAACGAGACCGACTACTGGATCGCGGGCGGAAAGCTCGGCTGGCTCCTCGGTGGCGCGACGATGGGGGCCACTCACGCGAGCGCAGGAACTTTCGTGGGCACGATTGGCGTCATTTACACGGCGGGCTGGTCGTTTGCGTGGATCGTGCTCTCAATCCCCATCGCTTATTGGTTCATGGCGGCCGTGTTGGCGCCACGCTTCACGCGCTCGAAGAAGCTCACCCTACCCGCGTTCATCGAGGAGCGCTATTACAGCACCGCCGTGCGCAGACTTGCCGCGGCGATCATCCTCATCGCGACAGTTGTCTACGTGCAAGCTCAAGTCATCGCGGGCGGGATCATCGGGAACATCGTCTTCGGCATATCCCGCGAAGCGGCGATGGTGGGCTTTACCATCATCCTGATCGCCTACACCGCGCTCGGGGGAATGATCGCGGTCGTTTACACGGACCTCATTCAGCTCATCGTCATGATCGCGGGCGTGTGCGCCGCGCTGCCTCTCGCCATCAGACAAGTCGGCGGGGTCGATGCTCTGATGACGAGTGTGTCCGCCGTGAAGCCGGAGACGTTCACCTGGGAGAGCTTTACGCCGGCGCTCTTGTTCACCATGGGTATCGCCTTCACGTTGGGCACGATCGCGACGCCCGAGAAACTCGTGCGTTTATACGCGATGCGGGACATGCGAGCGATCCGAAGAGGCGTCTTGCTCGCAATCGTCGTCGCCACCGGCTTGAACTTGATGATCTTCGTCATCGCGCTTGCGAGCATCGTGTTGTTTCCCGCGCTTCCAAGTGGAGACCTCGCCATGCCCATGATCGCGAGGACGGTGCTCCCGACCGTGCTCGGCTCGGTGCTCCTTGCCGCGGTCGCCGCAGCGATCATGTCGACGGTCGACTCGCTCATGCTGGTCGCGGGCTCTGCGTTGTCTCACGACATCTACGGCACCTTACGGCCCGAATCGAGCCCCGTGAAACGGTTGTGGATCGGGCGTCTCGGCATTCTGATCGTCGGCACCGTGCCGGTCGTGCTCATCCTGAGCGGTGTCGGAGAGGGAGAGCTCGTTCAGTTCATCGTGCTTCTCTTCACGGCCCTGATGGCTTCGAGCTTCTTCGTCCCGGTCGTCGTCGGTGTTTATTGGAAGCGCGCGACGAGGGAAGGCGCGGTCGCGTCCATGCTCGGCGGCGTCGTGACGTGCTTCTCATGGGAGATCTGGGGTAGCCCCGGGATCGATCCAGTGCTACCCGGTCTCATCGCGTCCGCCTCCCTGTTCGTTCTCGTGAGCTTACTGACGCCACCACCGCCCGAGTCGGCTGTCGCTCCGTACTTCGACCCGGTGCCGTTTTAGCCTTCCGTGCGGTACCATTTTCTTAAGCGGTCTCGCTTCCTTCTCTCAACTTCAGATCATGAATTTCAATCCTGCACGACTTGTGCTCGAACAGGCCCGTCTGACGCCCGATGCGTTGGCTCTGTTCGCGGACGAGGAGGAACGCTCCTACCGAGAGCTCACGGACCGCGCCGCGCGACTCGCGGCGGCGCTTCACGCGAGAGGGATCGGGTCCGGTAGCCGGGTCGGGATTCTCGCCTCCCGGAGCCTAGTGGCGGTCGAGAGTGTTCTCGGGGTGTTGTGGGCGGGATCGGCTTACGTGCCCCTCGGCCCCAAGTGGCCATCGGAGCGGCTGGCGACAGTGATGGCTCGAAGCCGGCCCCGCGTGCTCGTGGTCGACGGGCCCGGGCTGGACTTGGTGTCGAGATCGCTCATGGAGTCCGTGGAGGTTCTCGTGCTCCCGAGCGCGCAGGCGGCGGAGTCGCTCCCGGTTGCGGGTCGACCCGCTCTCTTGTTTCTGGACGAGCTTCCGTCGCTGGCTAGTCAGGTCGAGCCGGCTTCGATGGCCTCGGAAGATCTGGTTTACATCATCTTTACTTCGGGTACGACCGGGACCCCGAAAGGCGTGATGGCGTCTGCGGGCTCGCTCGCGGCCTATCTGGACGCGCTCGCTTCGCGAAAAGCGATGACGCCCTCGGATCGCGCGTCGCAGTTCACGGAGCTCACTTTCGATCCATCGATTGGAGAGATCTTCGTACCGTGGCGGAGCGGAGCTTCGCTTCACGTCGTCCCGGCGGTAAGCAAAGTGTCGCCTGCCAAGTTCGTCCGCGATCGAGCGCTGACCATCTGGGGCTCCGCTCCGGCGGCTATCGCCTGGATGCGGGCGACGCGCGCGCTTCAGCCGGGCTCGCTCCCCACGCTGCGCTATAGCTCGTTCGGTGGCGAGCCCTTGCCGCTCGCTTCGGTCCGCGCGTGGCAAGAGGCGGCGCCCGACAGCGCGGTCGACAATCTGTACGGACCGACCGAAGCCACCGTCGACTGCGTCGGTCAGCTTTTACCGCCCGGCGCGGACCCTGTCGTCACGCCTGGGCGCGGCATCCTGGCGATAGGCGTCCCTCACGCGGGAACGAAGCTCGCGGTGCTCGGTCCGGAGCTGGAGCCGATGCCGGACGGCGAGGCAGGAGAGCTCGCGATTGGCGGCAAGCAAGTCACTCTCGGCTATCTCGACGAGCCCGAGCTCACGGCGGAGCGCTTTCCCATCCTTCGAGGCGAACGGTGGTACTTGACCGGCGATCTCGCGATGCGGGACGCCGCCGGCATGCATCACCACCTGGGGCGGATGGACCACCAGATCAAGATTCAAGGCCATCGTGTCGAGCTCGAGGAGGTAGAAGCGCACCTTCGCTCGGTCGCCGGGGTAGACCAGGTCGCGGCGGTTGCGTGGCCGTTCGAAGACGGCGTCGCCCAGGCGATTGTCGGCTTCGTCGCGGGAAGTCCCGTTCCCGCGGAGCGGATCCGAGACGGCCTCCGTCTTCGAGTGCCCGCCTACATGGTGCCGGAGAAGATCCTCGTCAGCGCCGAGCTGCCTTTGAATGCGAACGGCAAGATCGATAGGCCCGCTCTTGTCGCGCGTCTCGGCGGTTCGAGCTCGAACGACCGATGAGTCCGATCCACACCTGGCGGCTGCCGCCCATCGAGACCTACCCCGGGTGGATCCGTTTCGTTCAGAAGCCCTACGGGAAGATCGTCTTGTATCCGCTGTTCGCTCTTCTCCTGAAAACGCTCGTGACGTTGTCGTTGGAGATGACAGTGGGCGCGGCGCTCGTCGCCATGGCCGGCCGTCATCGGTTCAAGGTGGCCTGTTTCGTCACCGGAACGTTGCTCGTGCTGGAGCCCTACTGGACGGATTCGGTACAGCTCGACCAAGCGATCCTCGCGCAGCTCGGGCTTCAGGACACGGTCGACTACCGTGTGCTGCGCGCGGTCACCTTGATGCTGTCGGTCCCGCTCGCGGCCGCGGCCTTGCTCTTGGTAAAGCGATTCAAGAACGACCCGCTCGGCCGACGTCCCGTGCTCGTTCAACATGTGGTCTGCTTCGCGCTCTTCGCACTGGCCTCTTCCCATGTCCTTTACGGGATGGCTCAGGCGCTCTTATGGAGCGTCGCGCTCACGCTGGCCGCCTATTTTTGGTACTTCGCCTATGCGTTGGCCGGCCAAAGGCAGAAGCAGGCGCCCGATTTATTCGCCCACTTCGCGACCTTTCATCCCTTCTTCGCTCCCCACACGATGATTCCGATGGGAAAGGGCG
>JAJCXL010000568.1 GCA_029263435.1 Acidobacteriota bacterium
ATGAGCCCCAACGCGGAGCAAGCGAGTCACCTCTTTTTTTCCGACAGCAAGTACGGCAAAGTTCGCGCGGCGCTCTCCGGAGTGACCCACTTCAATTTCCTCGCCACGCATCCGCCACTCGAGCAGCGGATCCGGCGCATCCAGCCGAGCTGGGACGGGGAGTTTCCCGAAATCGACCTGTCGAAGCGCCTGGCGGTAGAAGAAAAGAAAGAGACGGCGGCCGAGAAAGCGGAACGTCGGAAGGCGGAGCTCTTCAAGCTCCTACCCGTGCACCTCGTCGCGATGGTCGGAACCCTCGATCAAGCCCATCTCGATCACGCGAAAGACCTTCTCGGCCGGATCCCAGAGCCCATCCGCCTTGCGGCACGGGAGCCTTCGAGCGCCCGCGCCATCGTCCTCGCGGTGATGGCGGACCGGGATGCCGAGATTCGTCGCAAACAGCTCGAAGCCATCCGCGCGACGAACGACCCAGTGCTGCTGCAAGAGACCGAACAAGCGATCGCGCATCTCGTCGAAGCCTCACCGGAGGTCCGGCTGCCTCTCGTGGACCTCACCCTCCCTGCCCTCAAGAGGATGTCCCAAGAGCAGTACACCGCCTTCATGAAGCTGACCGACGCGTTCATGCGCGCGGACGATCAGGTCGATCTGTTCGAGTACGCGCTGATGCATGTGCTGGAGCGCCACCTCAGCCCGACTTTCAAGCGAACCTCGCCACCTAAGGTGTCCTACTACGCCCTCGCTCCGCTCACGGAAGAGACCGCGACGCTGATGTCCGCGCTCGCCCACGCCGGCCATAGCGAGGGCCCCGAGGCTTTCGCTGCCTTCGCGGCCGGCGCCCGGGAGCTCGAAGGGATGCGCTTGGAGCTCAAGTCCAGAGACCTTGCGGGCCTCGCCGGCGCCAAGCGGGCACTCGAAAAGCTGGACCAGGTCTCGCCAAAGCTGAAGAAAGATTTGATGCGCGCGTTTCTAGCGACGGTGGCTCACGACGGCAAGATCACTCTCTCCGAAGGAGAGCTCCTGCGTGCGGTAGCGGACGCACTCAGCCTGCCGCTCCCACCGTTTCTTCCCGGCCAGGCTCTCGGCTAGTCACCGCTCGTCATCCGTCGGTTGACGAATCGCCGGGCGAGAGCTTACCTTCTCGCCCATGCACCGTAGGATTCTCGCCTTCGTACTTGCCTTCTTCACTGCCTCGTCGATCTCCGCGTCGGAGGAGCCATTCAAGCTCGGTACGTTCGAGCATGACGGAGACTCGATGCTGGGGATCGTCATCCGCGATCGCTTGGTGATCGATCTCCACGGAGCCAATCGAGCGCTCGAGCGGCGCCGGCCGCTCTGGGTAAAGCTTCCGATGCCCGACGACATGTCCGAGCTCATCGGTCGCTATGAATACGGCATGAAGGAGCGTATCCACGCCATCGTCGACACCGTACTCGTCGCGGTGGACGCCGGCAATCCGCCGAGCTATGTCCACGAGCTCGAACGGTTGTACACCGACGCGCCCGTGCGGCCAGGTCTTATCCTTGCGGCAGCCCTCAACTACTGGGAGCACGCGGAAGAGATGACCACTGGAGATCCGGCGTCCATGTCTGACGCTTCGGCGCTCGACGACGCTCCCGTGTCCATGGATTTCTTCTGGACTCGCGATCCTAAGGATCGGCGTCAGAATCCGTATCTGTTCGTCAAGCCGTCGCGCATCGTCATTGCCAGCGGCGAGCCGATCTTGATGAAGCCTGAGAGAGAACAGCTCGACTGGGAGTGTGAGTTCGCGGTCGTCATCGGCAAGCCGGCGAGCCACGTGCCCCTCGACCAAGCCTGGGATCACGTGTTCGGCTACACGATGATGAACGACGTCGGCGATCGAGAAGGACGGGGCGACAACCGCTACGGCTCCGATTGGCTCGTGTGGAAGAGCTCGGATACGTTCGCGCCGCTCGGCCCTTACATCGTCCCGAAAGAGTTCGTACCCGATCCGCACGATCTCGACATCAAGTTCGAGCTCTCCGGTAGGGTCATGCAAGACGCGAACACGGAGCTGATGCAGCACAAGATCGATGAGCTTCTGCATTTCGTTTCCAACAACATCATTCTTCAGCCCGGTGACGTCATCGCGACCGGCACCCCTGGCGGCGTCGGCATGGCGCGCACGCCTCCGATCTACATGAAGCCGGGAGACATCGCCGAGTGCTCCGTGGAGGGCATCGGGACTCTCAGGAATCCCATTCGGATGTGGTCCGACGAGATGAGATGAGCGTCCCGACGGTGGAGCTCGCGTCGGCGGAGGCGGCAGTAGTGGATGCTATCTGCCGGGATACCGGGTTTTTCGCCATCGTCGGACACGACGTGCCGAAGGAGCTCATCGAAGAGACTTGGAACGTGACCCGCGCATTTTTCGACTTGCCTCTGGAGAAAAAGATGACGGTCGCGATGCCTTCCGTGGGTTATCCCTATGGCTATGCTCCGTTCCGCCACGAAGCGTTGGCGCGATCCATGGATGAGCTCACGCCACCGGACTTGAAAGAGACGTATAGCATCGGCCCTGAATCGAGTTGGGACGGTCGCGGCGAATGGCCGACGCTGTGGCCGGCGGAGCCCTCCGAGCTCGAGTCTTTGTTCCGCTGCTATTTCACCGAAATGGGACGACTCGCCGCGCGCGTCATGGAAGTGTTCGCCCGCGCGCTGACCCTCCCGCCCGACTACTTCGCCCCGTTTTTCGACCGCCACGGCTCCGCGCTCCGGGTCCTGAATTATCCCGAGCTCCACACGGAGCCCGCGGACGGTCAGCTCAGGGCCGGCGCTCACAGCGACTACGGGAGCGTGACGCTACTCCTCGCGGAGCCAGGCTCCACCGGGCTCGAGATTCTCAGCCCTTCCGGCACGTGGCAAACCGTCCCGGTCGTTCCGGATGCGTTCATCATCAACGTCGGAGATCTTCTCTCGCGGTGGTCGAATGACCGCTGGGTCTCGACGACGCACCGGGTCCGGCCCGAGCGGAGTCGGCGTCAGTCGATCGCTTTTTTTCATCTCCCCAATTGGGACGCGGAGATCGAGTGCCTTCCGGGCGCGCCCGCCAAATATCCAACGGTCCTTGCAGGAGAACATCTCATGAAGAAATTCACCAAGACGGTTTCGCGATGAGCGCGGGTCTATTGTTCTTGATGGCGATAACTTACGCACGTCCGGACGCGCTCGTCACGACCGAATGGGTCGCGGCGCACCTCGACGACTCGAACGTGCGGATCGTGGACACGAGAACCCGCGGCTACGCGGAGAGTCACATCCCCGGAGCGGTGTGGCTCGACATCGACGCGTCGCGGGATCCTTCTAACCCTCCGAGCTTCCTGCCAAATCTCGAGACATTCGTTCGAACGCTGGAGGCGCTCGGGATCGATAACGATACCCGCGTCATCTTCTACGACGACCGGGGAGGGATCTATGGGACCCGGCCTTGGGTGTTGTTGCAGCTGCTGGGCCATGACAACGCCGCCATCTTGAACGGCGGATGGCCTCGATGGAACGAGGAGAGTCGACCGACGAGCGCAGAGACCCCGACCGTCGCTCCAACAAAGTTCGAGCCCTCCCTCGACGAGCGCTGGATTGCGACGAGCGTCGATGTCGCCGCGTCGATCGGGCGATCGGAGACGACCCTCCTAGATACGCGCTCTGCCGAAGAGGTCTCGGGCGTCGACCTGAGAGGCAACCCTCGTGGGGGCGCGATTCCGTCCTCGATCCACCTCGACTGGGAGAGCACTCTGGAAGCGGACGGGCAGACGATCAAACCGGCCGCAGCCCTGGCGAGCTTGTTCGCTGAGCTCGGGCTCTCCGAAGAAGCGGAGATCGTGACGTACTGCCAGGGTGGCGGCCGCGCGGCGCACGAGCTCTTCGTGCTGCACTTGATGGGCTACCAAGACCTGCGTCTTTATCTCGGCTCGATGGAGGACTGGAGCCGCCAGGCCGAGCTCCCTTTGGAGCGCCGGTGATCTTCGAGCTCATCGCGATCGTCGGCGCTAGCGTCGTGAATCTGGACGGCGGGGCGCCGATCGAAAACGCCGTTATCATCGTCGACGGTGAGAAGGTCACGGCGGTGGGGCGCGCCGACACGACTCCCGTACCTCCCGAAGCGTCTAGGATCGATGCGACCGGGACTTGGCTCATCCCCGGGCTCGTCAACGTCCACGTCCATTTGGGGCTGGTGCTTCCAGGACTCCTCGAGGCGGAGCTCGCGAACGAGAGCGACGCGGCGCTCGCGCTGAGGATGGCAAAAAACGCTAGAGACACGCTTCGGGCCGGCGTCACGACGATCCGACTGCCCGGCGATAGTCGCCACGTCGACATCGCGCTCGCCCGCGCGATCGAGCGCGGACAAGCCGACGGTCCACGGATCGTGAGCGCGGGAGAAATGGTCGACATCACCGGTGGTCACGGCGCGGACGAGACCACCGCCGACGGCCCTTACGAGCTCGTCAAAGCCGTGAGACGAGAAGTCGCTGCGGGGGCGAGCTGGATCAAGATCGCGATCTCGGGCGGAATCGCGACTCCGGTCGGAGACATCGCCGAGGCGCTGATGACGCCGGAAGAGATCGCCGCCGTCATCGACGCGGCCCATCGTTTCGGCGCAAAGGTCACCGCCCATTCGGGCTCTCCTCGGGCCACCCGGGTCGCGGTGGAGGCGGGCATCGACGCGATCGAGCATGGGTACTTCCTCACCCGAGAAGTCCTCGCTCTCATGAAGGACGAAGGCACTTGGTTCGTGCCGACGATCGTCGTGAGTCAACCGAAGACGATGCCTTTCTTCGAGCGGATAGGCTCTCCGGCGTGGTATCTCGACCGGGTGAGAAGCGTCGGGCCCCGTCACTTTCGGGCGCTTCAGATGGCGGTGGAAGAGGGGGTAGACATCGCTCTCGGCACCGATCAGTTCCCGTTCGAGCCGAACGACGGCACCACCGCCACGGTGCGTGAAGCCGAGTACTACGTCGAGGCCGGGATGTCGGATTTGGACGCCCTTCGAGCCGCGACCACCGCGCCGGCGAAGATGCTCGGGATGGACAACGTCATCGGCGCCATCGAGCCCGGAAAGTTCGCGGATCTCGTCGCGGTAACCCGCGATCCGAGCGCGGATATCTCCTCGCTACGAGACATGGTCCTGGTGATGAAAGGCGGCCGGATTTACCTGAACGAGCTGCACTAACCTGCTCGCGTCCGCGACGCTCCCAATCCCTTCCTGCGTGTTACCATTACCCATACAGTAAAACCCGAAAGGCGTGAGCCCATTTGGCTCACCGCAACACGTGAGGTGCCAGGCGCCATGTCTCAGCGACCCGTCGTCGGGGACTCGGGCAGCTTCAACTGCTGGTCCCAGAGTTTCGAGTTCCCAAGTTTATTGCTCGCTATTTGCGACACCGGGCGAACCGGTGAGGTTCGCTTCAGCAACCAAGAAGCCACCAAAGTCGTGGTCCTCAAAGAGGGAAACATCGTCTTCGCGAAATCGTCCTCCATCGACGATCGCCTGGGACCGTACCTGCTGCGACAAGGCAAGATCCGCTTCGAGCATGTCACCGAGCTGGGCCGGTTCGTAACGCCGGAGAAACGTTTCGGGGCGGTTCTCGTCGAAAACGGCGTTCTCAAGGCTGAGGAGCTCGTAGAGGGTGTCCTCGGCCAAGTCCGCTCGATCGTCGCCAGCTTGTTCCCATGGACGAACGCATCTTTCACGGTCGAGACGAAACAACTGGAAAAAGAAGCGATATTGCTGCACATCCCGCTGCCGCGACTCATCGTGCAAGGCGTCCGAGAGGTCAAGAGCTGGCGGCGGGTCGGCACCGGGATCGGCGCGCTGGACGCGGTCTACCAGACCAGCGATGGCATCGAGGACGACGTCCAACGCGCGAAGCTCGGAGAGAGCGAGATCGCGTTGATCTCGGAAATGCGCGGTCCCAAAACCATTGCCGAGGCTTGCGCCTCTCTCGACGTCCCGGACTTCGAAGTGTGTCAGCTCCTCTGGGCGTTTCGAGCTCTAGGATGGGTCACACCCGTCGGTCAGGAGATCCCCGGCGAAGCCCAAGACGACCCCAATTTCGCGGAGCTCGACGCCGTGCTCGGCACCAAGCCCCTTTCTTAACACGGTCAAAGCGAATATAGTTCCCGCCGATCCGCCCACAGATCTGCGAGGAGTGCATGAGCAAGACCGTTTCGGATTGGAAGCCGCCCAAGAGCCCTTATCTCGTCCCGTTCGATGGTTCGTTTCGGATCGGCAAGAGCCCGACCAAGCCACCCTCGGACGGCTTGTCCAAGAAAAAAGCGACCAAGCAATTGGCCGAGACCGTCGGCGAGCTTCGCGAGCTACAAAGAATTCTCTACGCGCATGATCACCACTCCGTGCTCCTCGTGTTCCAAGCGATGGACGCTGCCGGAAAAGATGGCACTATTCGAGCGGTGATGTCGGGGGTCAACCCGGCGGGATGCCAGGTGTTCTCGTTCAAGCAGCCATCGAGCCAAGAGCTCGATCACGACTTCTTGTGGCGCACGAACAAGTGCCTGCCCGAACGAGGGCGGATCGGTATCTTCAATCGCAGCTATTACGAAGAGGTGCTCGTGGTTCGGGTGCATCCGGAGCTTCTCACTTACCAGCGGCTGCCTGCGACTGTCGAGGGAAAAACACTGTGGAAGACGCGCTATGACTCGATTCGAAACTTGGAGGAGCATCTCGCCCAAAACGGCACGCTCATTCTCAAGTTCTGGCTCAACGTATCCAAGGAGGAGCAGCGTGAGCGATTCCTCGCGCGCTTGGATGAGCCGGAGAAGAATTGGAAGTTCTCCCCCGGCGACGTGCAGGAGCGAGCGCACTGGAAGGAGTACATGAAGGCGTACGAAGATGCGTTGAACGAGACCTCGCGACCCTGGGCGCCGTGGTA
This sequence comes from Acidobacteriota bacterium, assembly GCA_029263435.1. GTDB lineage: Bacteria > Acidobacteriota > Vicinamibacteria > Marinacidobacterales > SMYC01 > JAJCXL01. The sequence continues at coordinate 6,906 of JAJCXL010000568.1, forward strand.
CGCGGTTCCCGCCGATAGCAAAGCGAACATGCGTGTTATCGTGGCGGACACAGTGGTGCGCTCGCTCCGAAGCCTCGGATTGAAGTACCCGGAAGTGGACCCCAAGGCACGCGCCCGCTTCGACGAGATGCGAAAGCTTCTCGAAGAGAAATCCTAAGCACGACTTCGTACGAGACCCTAGAGCATGACAATTTTCAGACTCCAGCATATCGGCACCGCCGTCCGTGATTTCGACAAGGTGTCGACGCGCTTCAAGCAGCTCGGCCTGCCGACCCGTGACTTTCGAAACGATCAAGGTAGAGGCTTCCAGCACGACTCGCGCATCCTTCTCGGAAATGAATGCTGGCTGCACATCGTTCACAACTGGAATCCGGAAGCGCGCGTGAATCAGTTCCTTACCCGTGAAGGCGAGGGGCTCGAACACTTGGCGCTCGAAAGTGACGACATCGAAGCAGATGTCGCACGCTTGAAAGAGCTCGGGATTCCGATGTTCGAGGACAAGATATTCGACGCGAATGACGGCTACGAAGCGTTCGTCTTCCCCGACGACGCGATAGGCTTTACCATCGAGCTCATCCAACCGCATGTGAAGAGCTGGGCGTATCCCGAGGATGCTCGAGGCGAGCCGGTCAGCAGCGATCTCGGAGTGACCCGGGCCGTCGAGGTTCGAGCCGCGGTCGACGACGTGGCCGCATCCTCCAAGAAGTTCGAGCGGATGTTCGGTCTTCAAGCGACAGACGGCGTCATCTCTCTGGGAAATGCTTCTCTCGTGCTCGTCCCTTCCGAGGAGAAAACGGGGCTCACCCGTGTCGCGCTTCAAACCGCCACTCTCGATCAGGAC
>JAJCXL010000569.1 GCA_029263435.1 Acidobacteriota bacterium
ACGACTCTGCGTGTAGAAGTCAAAATCCCACGCGAAGACCCGGGCAAAGGCAATGGTCAACGGCGCGCTTTCACCGAGCGCGCTCATGCTGGAGAACAAGTTGCCGTTGAGCGTTCCGGAGAGGGAGACCACCTCTGTGGAAAGCTCGATCTCTTCGGACTCCGATTGCCAACCGAGATCGGAGCGGGTGACCTGGATCCGGTTGAGGTCTTGACGGTCGAGGCGAACCGCGCGCGCCCGACCGGTATCGTCGTAGTCGATCTCGATCTCGTTTCCGGCTCGGAGCCGGCGCACGTCGAGAATCGCAGACAGCGCCTGCGCGACTTCGTGGATCTCGGAGGCGGTGAACCCGTTTCTTCCGAGCACATCGGAGAGAGTATCGCCCTTGCCGATGCGATCCGGGATAGATTCCCGGGAGGGCGCTGCCTGCTCTCTCGACGGCGCACGGAGGGTGGATTGGACGGGCGGCAAATCCGCCGTCACCTCATGAGTCAGCCACCAAGCCGTCGCGGCCCACACGCCCGCCGACAGCACGGCCCATCCGAGGACGGCCTTCCACGTTTTCGAGGGGCGGGGAGACATAAGCGTCAGGTTTTGGCAGGTGTATAGTACTCCATCGTCTGCTCCAAACCCTCGCGAACTCCGATTTTCGGATCGAATTTCAGATCGCGCCGAGCGGCGGAAATATCGGCCAAAGAGTGCGGCACATCGCCCGCCCGGCCTTCGGTATAGGTTGGGCTCAATCCGGAGCCGGAGATTTCCTTCATGTGCCTCCACAGCTCGTTGATCGAGATCCGTGTCTGACAGCCGATGTTGTACACCCCGCCGCCGGCCGCACTCTCGTGGCAAGCCGCGTAGTTGGCTCGGGCGACGTTGTCGACGAAGGTAAAGTCTCGAGTCTGTTCTCCGTCTCCGTGGATCGTCGGTGCGGTGTCGGAGAGGATCGAGTCGATGAATTGGCTGACGACGCCTGAATAGGGCGAGTTGGGGTCCTGCCGCGGACCGAACACGTTGAAGTATCGCAACGCGACGGTCTCGAGACCGTAGAGCCGGTGGTACACGCCGCAGTAGTGCTCCGCTGTCAGCTTGGCGACCGCATAAGGCGACATGGGCTCGGTGCGCATGCTCTCGACTTTGGGGAGGTCCGGATTCGCACCATAGACCGATGACGAAGACGCGTAGACCAGACGACGGACGCCGGCGGCTTTCGCGCCCTCGAGGAGGGCCAAGCTACCGGTCGCATTCGCTTCATGAGACTCGACCGGGTTTTCCACCGAGCGCGGGACGGAAGGGATCGCCGCTTCATGAAAGACGAACTCGACGCCATCGACCGCGGCCGCGACCGCCTCCGCATCGTTGAGGTCGCCCTCGACGAGCTCGATGCTCGAGAGCACCTCTTCGAGGTTCTCCCTTTTGCCGGTCGAAAAGTTGTCGAGAACCCGAACGCTTTGGTCGCGCTCGAGCAAGAACCGGACGAGATAGGAGCCGACGAAGCCGGCTCCGCCAGTGATCAGGTAGAGGCTCAAACGATATTCTCCCAGAAGTTATTGGTTTCAACTAGTTTACGGGGCAGGCGCGAGTCTCGTCAACCGAGCGACTCATGGTCGTTCGGTCGCGCTATGTCTAATGTTTATGGTAGGATCGAGCCAATTTACAAGTGCACTTCCATCTAGACCCGAGTCGTACTCTCCGGAGCACCGCAATTGCAGGGTAACCTTTCGCGCGAGACGCTGGCGGTTGTCATCCGGATGCTGTACACCAACCGGCGCAGCGGCATCCTGCACCTCACCCGCAAGCGCGTCAGCAAGCGTATCTACTTCCGCAAGGGATCCATGATCTTCGCGAACTCGGACGTGGATTCCGACCGCTTGGGCGAGTTCCTCATCCGGCGTCGCGTGCTGACCCGCACGGATTTCGAGTCCGTGTCGGAGCAGTTGAAGAACACCGGAGCTCGATTCGGCCGGACCGTGGTGGAGCTCGGCTTCGCCACTCCCGAGGAAATGGAAGCGCTCGTCGTCGAGCAGATCCAAGACATCATCTATTCGCTGTTCGCGTGGGAAGACGGCGATTACACCTACGAACCGCACGAGAATCCGGTCGATGAAGATATCGTGCTCAACCTCTCGACCGCCGACATCATCCTCGAAGGCATCCGTCGCATGGGCGACCTGGAGAAAATTACCGTTGCCTTGGGGGACTCGAGCCGGATCCTCGAGCACAACGAGAACCCGCTGCTCCTTTACCAAAAGATGACCTTGAGCCAGTCGGAGTACTTCATCTTGTCGCGAGTCGACGGGATGAGCTCCATTCACGACATCGCGACGGTGTCGCCTCTCGACGAGAGCGAGACGATGCGCTGTTTGTTCGGCCTGTTGTCCGCGGGAGTGCTGGTTCTCAAGGGACGCGAAACCGACCAAGACGCCAACGCTTTCGACGCCGCGCTGGACCCGAAAACCTCCGCGACCCCTCTGACCTCCTTCAACACCGAAATGCCCCCGCCCGTTCCGGAGTGGGAAGCAGCGACGTTGCCGGCTCGAGCCGCCACGCCGCCAGCACCTCAGCCTCCGGAGGAGCGCATCGCGCCGCCGCCCCCGGCCCAATCTCCACCGCCGCCACAAGAGCCTCCACCTCGACCCGAGCCTCTGCCCGAGCCCGCGCCCGAGATCGAGGCCCCGAGTCCGGTCATCGCTGCACGGCAGAAAGCCGCGGAGGCGACGCCGGC
>JAJCXL010000570.1 GCA_029263435.1 Acidobacteriota bacterium
CCGAGAGGCTTCCTTTCGGAGACACTTGCACAAGGCTCTGAAAGCCGCCCCAGCTTTGGCCGAGCCCGAAGTGGCGCATCGGGTCGACGAAGGCTGAGATCTCCGTTCGAGATAGCTCTCGGTTCACCGTGAAGCCGAACACCGCGGAAGCGCCGGTGAAATCTCGTTTCCAGATGTCATGCTCGGGGTGACTCGGGAGTGCTGGATACATGACCCTCGACACCGCCGGGTGCGCTTCGAGCCACGTCGCGATGGAAAGCGCGGCGGCCCGCTGATGTTCGAGCCTCATCCGCAAGGTCTTCATGCCCTTGAGCACGCGATCACAAGACTCCGGAGCGGCGAACCGCTCGCTCGTCTCATAGAAAGAGAACATCTCGTCGAAATGCTTCTCGTTTGCGCTCAGCGTCCCCAGCAACACGTCGGAGTGTCCAGACAAATACTTGCTGCCGGATTGGATCGTGATGTCGATGCCGTGTGCGAAGGCGTCGAAGTAGAGCGGCGTCGACCAGGTGTTGTCGAGGGCGGTGGGGATGTTCCGGTCGCGAGCAACGGACACGACGGCCGGGATGTCGGCGATCTCGAAGGTGTTCGAGCCGGGAGACTCGAGATAGATGAGTCGAGTCTCGGGCGTCAGATAGCTCTCGACGTCCGCGCCGATGGTCGGAGGCAGGTAGTCGACGCTCACGCCGTACTTCTTCAAGACCCGGTCGCAAAAATCACGGATCGGACCGTAGACGTTGTCCGAGACGAGCACGTGGTCGCCACTCTTGGTGAAGGCCATGAGAACGACCGCGATCGCATCGAATCCGGAGTGACACACGAGACTTCGGTGTCCACCTTCTAGCTTCGCGAGCGCCGCCTCGAGCTCGATCTGTACGGGAGAGCCGTAAGTGCCGTAGAGCTTGCCGTGATAGGGCGGGCGGTTGGCGCGTAAGAACGCGTCGTAGGTGTCGTACAAGACGGTCGACGCGCGGTGGAGCGGCGGGTTGATGGTTAGGAAGCTATCCTCGGGATCCGTCGGTGACTTGGGAGACTTGGCCATGAGTTCCTACGCCTGTGCCTTTGCCTGCCCATTCTCTTCGATCCGGCGCCAAGGCGTCGATGTCCTGAAGCATTTGCTCGACCCGATGGTCGTAGGTGTGGTGCGCTAACACCCAGGCTCGGCCTCGCTCGGCTATCCGCCGGCGCTCCTCGGGCCGTGCGAGATAGTGCCGGACGCGCTCGATGAGGGAAGATTCTTCATAGAGCGCGAGGTGAGTGCCGTCCTCGAAGAGATCTTGGAGCCCGGCTTGCTCAGGAAGATTCTCGGTGAGCAGAAAACAGCCCGCGGCGAGCGCTTCGAACACGCGCATGTTGAGATCGCTGTTCGCGGCCGAGTTCCAAGTGATCTCGGCGCGGGAGAAGCACGACGCCATCTCTTCGAGGAACACGCGATCGACATAGACGCGGAAGTGCCCCATCAGCGCTTCGATCATCTTCACTCGTCGCGGCTCGACGAGACTTCCGATGAAACCGACATCGAACTCTACTTCGCGCGAGCCCGGAACATGAATCTCGGGGTCGCATGCCAAAGGAAGCCATGACGCGTCGTGACCGCGCGAGCGGAACGCGTCCACATAAGCTTTCTGAGCGAGGTATATCCGATCGAAAGCGGGCGCCCACTCGAGATGTTGGTCCAGGTGAAAGTGAGTGTCGATGAGATAGCCGATGACCGGGACCCGAGACTCAGACAACCCCGGCGGAGGTGGATAGAGCCCCGTTTCGATCCAGAGCACGACCTCGGGCTCGAATCCGGGCGGAAGCTGCTGCCAGATCTCCGTGAATGACGTCGGCGCGGAGACATCGATGTCGTGTGGGATCGGAGGCTCGCGCAGATTCTCGAGCTGCCATTGTCGCCAGATCTCAGGCGTGATCCGGGGACCGGCCGTGACGACGAGATGCTCGCGCCTCAGAGCACGCTCGAGATAGCGCGCGGTCGTCGCGGGGTAGGCCCCGTACAACATGAGCACCCGCCGCCTTCGCTTGGGCGGTGGGGAGAGACCTTGATAACGGGGCGCGTCGGAAGGCTTTGCCATCTCGCCAAAGATATGGTTCCAGGTCGAGTAAAACTTCGCGATCGGAAACCGCTCCAGAACCGCTCGTCGAGCTTGAGCTCCCAGGCGGTGGGCGAGATCGACATCGTCGAACGAACGCATCATCCCGCGCCTCAGGTCTGGCGCATCTCGACCGATGAGTCCGGTCTCACCATCAACGATCGGCGAGCCGGAATGCTCGAGCGCGACAATGGGCATGCCCGTCGCCATCGCTTCGAGCAGCGCGAGGTTATGCCCATCCTCTCGTCCCTCCCGGGTCGTGTGGAGGTAGACGCGATGAGAGCGATAGGCGTTCTTGAGAGCGTCGAAGCTCGGCGACAACCCGGAGCCCGCGAGGTTGTGATTCAAGCCCAGGGTCGTCGTCGGGATCCCGGAGAGCGCTTGTTCCTGCAGCAGTCCTCCGAGCATGAGGTCGCGTTCGACGAGAAAGTTTCCGACCCTGAGCGCTCGGAGCTCGTCACCTTCGTAGCCGCGAAACACATCTCCGTCGATCCCGGGGAGCACGACATCGCCGTCGACACCCCAGCTGTCTCTCTTGCCGGGTGAGATGAAGATCGGCCGGACCCCGTCGAGCCTCGCCTCGAGCGCTTGGTCGTGCTCGGACCAATGGGTCTCGCCTCGCGAGCGGCTGAGCTCGATCTCGGTGTCGCGATAGTTGTGAAACACCAGCGCGGTGGGCGTCGTAGAAGCACCGGTCGGAAACGCACTCTTGATGAACGCCACGTCGACCGGGGTGTGAGCAATGGTGAGGTCGTAGACGCCGCTTCGCAAACGTCGGCGCGCGTCTTCGGGGTGGATCAAACAGACGTTGTCGGGCACGGATCGCGTCGTGTAGAGCCAAAACCAAAGCCCGGCCTTGCTACGTTGCACGACGTCGAAATCGTGCCCGGTTCCGGCGAGCATCGAGACATAGGCCTCGTGCCAATTGAATGTGAGAATGCGGAGCGAGGAGCGCACCTTGGTCGACGTTGCAAGAGTGTTGCCAGCACCGGGGCACCTAACTCCTTTCTTCCAAGCGCGGTCCCATGTCCCGGTGGACGAAAGACGGGCAATTTCTGCCGGGTGATTGGTCGTCGCGGGGCGATGTCATAGGGTGAGCCAACCGTTCGTCAGTCCCGCCGAACATGGAGGTGTCCGTGGACATGGTCTCTATTCCTTCCCTCTGGTTGCCGATTCTTCTCTCCGCGGTGGCCGTTTTTTTGGTGAGCTCGGTCGTCCACATGGTGCTCCCCCACCATCGCAGCGATTTCGGAAAAGTACCGTCGGAAGACGACGTCATGGCCGCGCTGAGAAAGTTCGACATCCCGCCCGGTGAGTACGTCATCCCCCACGCCGCAAGCACCGAAGCGATGAAATCGAGCGAGTACGTCGACAAGACCAACAAAGGCCCGGTCGCTTTCATCACGGTCTTGCCTACCGGCCCGATGGCGATCGGTACCAGCTTGATCCAATGGTTCGTCTACTCGGTAGTCGTCGGTATCCTCGCGGCCTATGTGACTGGGCGAACGCTAGGCTCGGGCGCTTCTTATCTAGAGGTCTTCCGCTTCGCCGGGACGACCGCGTTCATCGCTTACACGATGGCGCTATGGCAGAACTCGATCTGGTACAAGAGAAATTGGAGTACGACCGCGAAGTCCAGCTTCGACGGGATCCTCTACGCGCTCGTCACGGCCGGAATGTTCGGCTGGCTATGGCCGTCCTAGGCCCGGTCAGTTTGGCTTGGGACTCGACTCGATGAATCCAAGCTCTTCGAGTCCGCCGACGGGCTCCTCGAACGAGCACGAACCGAAGCAGCGGAGCAACAGCTCCCGGGAAGCCGTGATCGACTCCATCCGAAGTACGTGATGCTGCCAAACGGCGTGGGTATCCTCGAAGACGAAGGCGTCGGGCTCGTCGTCATCGAGAAGCTCTTCGAGATCGGAGGCGGAGGCGCCTTCGAGCGCGACGGCGGAGGCCATGAGCACATTCAGGAATCCGTGACTGCCGTTTCCGATCGGGTGATGGAGCCCGGCGGTCGCTTTGAGACGAAGCCTTCGTGCCGCACACTCGCGGATCACCCACGCGAGCTGCTCCGACGTGGGAATCTGTTCGGCTCGGGATCCTCCGGTCCTAACCTTGAGAGACGCCTCGCACGCTTTGAGCGGATCGAGCCAATCCGAGACCGACTCTGAGGCCAGAAAAGCGCGCGGCTCGACGAACAACTCGACGCCGCTCGGGCGCGACTTGCTCAGCGAGCGCACGTCAGCGGGACCCGACAGCTTGACCTCCAGCGAGCGGATTTCGACGAGCGCGCAGGTCGCGGCTAGAGCGCTGTCGACCTCATCTACCCCGCTACAAACAACACTAACCGGCCAGACGTCATCACTGCCGATGGATGCGAGATGGTTATCGAGCGCGTTCAGACGAGAGCTCCCTACGACGAACTTTCCAAGCATCCACCGATGCGGACCTGCTCGGTATCGCGCGTAATGCTCGACGGCAGCATTCATAGAGAGCTCCGCCGGCGGATACAAGCCCCCGTAATCTACGGCACCCCTAAGAAGCGCCTCGAGTGACATCGTTGTTCCCATGGCACCAGCCTCTCGAGTGAACCCCGCGCGTCACCATTCTTCCACAGGTCAACGAGCCATGTCACTGTGGAAAATTCGAGGATCGACGCGCCGACTCCGGCATTAACGACTATGTTGCGGTTCGGGATCCTTCGGTCGCTCTTCATCTCGTAGAACCCGCCCGACGTGCAAAGTAGGAGCATCGGCTCCAGGAAGCGGATACTATTTGCTCGGAATCTGTAGTGATGCACTTCAACGACTTCTGGCCTTTCTGGGGAGCTCTGCTTCCGACGTTTCTCGGGGCGCTCTTGGCGGCCGAGCTGGGATACCGTCTGGGTGCCTATCGCGCGCGACGGGGCGCTACGGCCCGCTCCGGTGCGGGAACGATGGTCGGCTCTCTCTTCGCATTGTTAGCGTTCATGCTCGCGTTCACTTTCGGCCTGGCGGCGTCTCGTTTCGACACCCGACGAGCGTTGATCGTCGAGGAAGCGAACGTCATCGGCACGGCGTTTCTCCGGACGGACCTCATTTCGACACCGTGGCGTGACGAGATACGAGAGCAACTGCGGGAGTATGTGGCCGTACGTCTCGAGGCGACGCGGATCAGCTCGAGCGAATCGATCAACGCGGGCATCATTCGATCCGAAGAGATCCACAAGCTGATTTGGGCGCGAGCCATCGAAGCGCATGAGAGTGTGCCCGCGGTCACCAACGGCCTCGTGCTCCAAGCCATCAACGATCTCATCGACGTTCACACCGACCGCGTGGCGAGCGCCCTCTACAGCAAGTTGTCAGCCACGATCTGGGTGTGCCTGTTGCTTCTGGCAGCCGCCGGGATGATGGCCACCGGCTACCAAGCGGGCAGTTCGGGGCCGCGCCCGTCGCTGGTGACCTTGCTGCTCATCTTGGCGTTTTCGATCGTGATCATGCTCATCGCCGACTTGGATAACTATGAGGGCGGCTGGCTTCAGTCGAGCCACGCGCCGCTCGAGGACGTCGGCCGCATGATGCAATCGGTTCCATAGGATAGGCTTCAACCCGGATCGAAAGGAGACAACATGAGACTGGCGCACTCGGTTTTGGCTCTCGTCGCCGCGGCGGCGCTCACCATGCTCTTTGCTTGTGGCGCCGAGCGAGAGACCGCGTCGGCGACGGCATCGGAGTCGGCATCCCAACGCCCGGTCGTCAAAGGCGGAGACGACCGCGCAGGCGAGTATGACGGCGTCGAGGGTTGGTGGAAACCGGCGCCGGACCACGAAGACCCGTGGACCTGGGGACAAGTCTCCGGCGTCGCGGTCGACAACCCGGATCGCATCATCGTCGCGATCTGGGGAGACCGGGATGCGGATAATCGCGAGCGACCGAACGGCTCGAACTACCTCGTCGTCGTCGATCGGAACGGGAACATCACCGAGAACTGGAACCAGTGGGACGAGACGTTCAACAAGCCTCACCAAGTCTACATCAGCCCCTACGACCCCGAGCGACACGTCTGGATCGTCGAGCGCGGCGGCGGCCGCGACGTCCACATGCAGATCCTCAAGTTCACCAATGACGGTAGCGAGCTGGTCATGCGGCTCGTCGATCCGAACCACCCCACGACACGCGCCGAGGCGCGGGCGAACCCGAATCCCGGTCCCTTCACCTACGGTGACCCAGCGGTGCTCGCGTTCCTGCCGGACGGCACCTTCTACCTGGGCGATGGTTACTGGAACTCACGCATCGTCAAATACAACGCGGATGGCGAGTACGTGATGGAGTGGGGAGAGCTCGGCGACGGCCCCGGCCAGTTCGACCTCGTCCATGGCCTCGC
>JAJCXL010000571.1 GCA_029263435.1 Acidobacteriota bacterium
GTTTGGGCGACTCGTGGGCCTGTGGCGCGTGGAGGTCGAGATCGCGAGGCGCTCCGGCGGCTGGCAGAAGAGCGAGCCCGGAATCTGGGCATGGAAGTACACGCTCGACGGCTTCGCGGTGAGCGACCTGTGGCTCCAAGCGTCAGACGCGCTCCCCATTTACATGAAGGATCTAGGGCGTGATTACCTCCTGAGCTCGAACCGTGTCTTCGACATTTCGAGCAAGAAGTGGCGGGTCGCGTGGATGGCGAATGGCGCGGGCGCAGGCCAAGGTGCTGACTTCGGGACGTTCACCGCCGCGCTCGAAGACGAAGCGATCGTGATGCGCTCGCCCAAGGAGCCGGGAGGTTACGGGTCGCAGCGGGTTGTGTTCGACGCCTTCACCGACACCTCGTTCGAATGGAGAAGCGAGTACTCGACCGACGATGGAACGACGTGGCAAACGGTGATGCGCATGAGCGCCACCCGGATCGAGGACTAGGGTGAGCGGAACCGAGCGGAGAACGGGTGCTTTCGTCCGACACCCTCTCCTGTGGGGCGCGGGGTTGGGTGCCGCCGCGGTGGCCTGCATCCAGATCTTGACGTGGGTTGGGCTGGGTCTGACGTTTTGGACCTATACCTCAACTTTCCTCATGGTGCTCGTGTTCTCCATCCTGGCCGCGCGATCGCTTCGGATCGATCTCGGGTCGCAACCCCGCTTGTGGCAAGTGGCCTGGATGGTCCTCGTGATGGTGCTTGTCTGCCGAGTGATCTACCAGAGTTATATGTTCGTCTACATCAACTACGTCGATCCCACCTGGGTCGAGACGGTGGCCGAATCTTGGAGTGCCGATCTCAGAGCAGCGGGCAAGTCGGAAGACGAGATCCTCGCGAGGATCTCAGACTTCCGCAATCAGTGGCGGACGAGCTATGTCTTCTCGACTGGAATCGTTCGCTACAGTGCCGCCCCGTTCATCCTGGGTCTCTTGGCGGCGTCCGCGAGCCTAGTGCCAAACCGACTGCGTCGCTCGTACGAACGCGGACGAACGGACTAGTTGAGCTCGCGGAATGGCCGAAGTCGGAGCCAGGCGGCCCCCAGCAACAAGAGGGCGGCCGTCGGCGGAATGGGCGCGGTCGCCCCGCGGTAGTACACGGCATCGATCCCCATCGAGTCTCCGCGCAAGGGAGCATGGGTGAGGGTTACCGAACTGAACGGCGCGCTCGCTAAGAATCCGACGAAAGCTTCGTTGCCATCCGGGAGCGGGCTCGTGAGTACGGAAGGAAAACTGTCACCGCCATCGGTCGTCAGTGACAAGGCGAAACCGGATGTCGAATGATCCAGCGCGTCGGTCAGCGTCAAGCCGAACGCCGTCATGGGTCCTCCGAACGTGAACACGAGGTTGGGGCTGAGCTCTCGCTCTTGCCAAAGCACGTAGCGGCTACCGTCGGTGGCGTGCGCCGAATTGAATGGACCGTCGAGGACGCCAAGCAGAGTCGCCGCGGTGGTCATCGTGAAATCCGGCGTTCCAATCGAGCTCGTCACGGAAATACCGGTGACGGGTTGGGTCTCGAAGCTCTCGAAGCTCAGACCGCCCGCTGCGGCGACGAAATCGAGCTCGTTCAGAAACAGCGTCCCGCCAGCGGCCGTGTGAGCCGCGAAGATGGAAAACAGGCAAACAGCGAGCGCCGTTCGTTGACATCGTTCAACCCCGGTGCGCATGACGACTCCCCTCTCGGACACCGTCCGACTCAATCCAACCCACTTTCAGGATGAACGACGGGAGGCGACCGGTCAAACAGATCGATGAGACGTGGCCTCGTGCAGCCACACTCGAGCGAGCTCAGTAACCGACGGCGTAGGCGCCGCGGCGAGGATCGGCGCCGGCGAGCCAAGCGCCAGTGGCGAGATCCTTCAAGATCCCTTGCATGCTACCGAGAGCCCAGCCATCCGCGAGCTCGACCTCGTGCCCGAGTGCCTTTAGTCCGGAGACCGCCGACGCATCGATGCGGTTCTCGATGCGAACCATCACCTTCGAGCCTGCGCGGTAGAAGTTCGGCTCGGCGACGAGGCTGATCCTGGCCGCTTCGAGGGCCTCTTGGATCGGCATCTCGAAGTCCAGGATGTTGAGAAGCACTTGAAACTGGGTTTGGCCGATGGTCTCGCCGCCCGGCGTACCGACGGCCAAGATGGGCTCACCGTCTTTCATCACGAGGATGGGTGAGTTGTTGAGGATGGGGATCTGTCCCCCGCGAGCGTAGTTGACGTGCTCGGGATAGGGTGCGGTGGACCCGTGTCGGGTTCCGTTGTTGAAGGTGAGGCCGGTGCGCCCGACGACGACACTGGTGCCGAATCGGCTGCCGTGGGTGGGCGTGCACGCGACGGCGTTTCCGAACGCGTCGATGATGGAGAAGCTATCGGTGCTTCCGGGATAAGACCTCTCGTCGTCGGCGGCGATAGCCGCGTAGGGCTGGGGCGCGTCGTTCGTGGCCGGACCACGCGCGTCAGGCTCGGGGTAGGCCATCGCCTGGCCGAGATCGATGCTTTGGGACCGGGTTCGAGCGCGCGCTTTCGAGACCAACCAATCGGTGGGTTGCTCGCTCTTGTTCGGGTCGGCGACCACGCTGTAGATGTCGGCTTTGGCGAGCTTGATGGCTTCGGCGATGACGTGAAGGGTCTCCGGCGAGTTGTGACCCATGGACGCGATGTCGAAGCGCTCGACGAGATTCAATTGCAGGACGACCTCGAGCCCACCTCGCGACGTCGTCGGGGTGGTGTAGACGTCGTAGCCCCGATAGTGGGTGTGGACGGGCTCGGCCCAAATGGGCTCATAGGCGGCGAAGTCGTCGAGAGTGAACAGGCCGTCGTTCTGCTCATAGAATCGAGCCATCTCGTGAGCGAGGTCGCCTTTGTAGAACCGATCGAACGCGGCCTGCAAAGCTTCTGAGCGAGACTTTCCTTGTTTGAGCGCGCGCTGTTCGGCGTCGACGAGCTTGTGAAACGTCCCCGCGAGGTCGGACCTCCGCACGCTTTCGTTCGGAGACGGCGCATTGCCGTCGAGCAAGAACTCGCGTCGGCTCGAATCGTATTTTCGAAAGAGGTCGATCTCCGCTTCGATCGCGCCGACGACGGAGGCCTCGATGGGATGGCCGTTCTCGGCATAGTCGATCGCGGGGGCCAAGACCTCCGCGAGACTCATGGTCCCGAAGCGCTCGAGTGCTACGACCCATCCTCCGAAAAGTCCCGGGACGACGCCGGCATAGATCCCTTTGGCGAGCTCATCCGCGGTGCGTTTGGAAGCATCGAGGGCAGCGGGAGCGGCTCCGGTGGCGTTGAGGGAGTAGACCTGGTGCGTGGCGCTGTCATAGATGGTGAAAAAGCCGTTGCCGCCGGCCCCGGACATCTGAGGGCGGACGACGTTGAGGGTCGCGAGGGTCGCGATCGAGGCGTCGATGGCGTTTCCACCCGCCAGCAGCATGCGGAGGCCCGCGGTGGCCGCGAGCGGATGGCCCGCCGAGACGAGACCGTGAGTGCCCGGCACCGCCGGGCGTCCGGCCTTCCTCTCCTGGGCGTTCAGGGACCAAGTCGCGAACGAGAGGGCGACGGTGATGACGAGGCACGTGGTTCGAGACGTTCTCATGGGACCCTCCGAGAGCGGGAAGCGGTAGGAACCGCAACATTATATGTGAGGGGAGGTAAAGTTACCGTCCCCACGGCCGAACGAGGGTTCGTGAGGTTCGTATGAGCGTAGTAAGCCGTCGCCGCGGTGTCGACTGTCCCGCGATCCATCTCAACCTCAACGTGCGAGGTCTTCCACTTTCGAGCACTCTGGCCATCAACGAACGGAGCGCTTCTCTGATCGCGTCCGGGCGGGATGTCATCAAGCTCGGCCTCGGACAGTCCCCGTTCCCGGTACCCGAGGTCGTCGTCGAAGCGCTCAGAGCCAACGCGCATCAGAAAGACTACCTACCGGTGCGAGGGCTCGGCCGACTCAGAGAAGCGGTGGCGTCGTATCACTCCAGGCGGCACGGCGTCGCGCGCTCGGGCGAGGACGTGCTCGTCGGCCCGGGCTCCAAGGAGCTGATGTTTCTGATTCAGCTCGTCTACTACGGGGACCTTTGTATCCCGACGCCCTCGTGGGTCTCCTACGAGCCGCAGGCGCGCATCATCGGCCGGCAAGTCCGGTGGCTCCGAACGAGCGCCTCGAACAACTGGGGGCTTCAGCCGGAGGAGCTCGAAGCGCTCTGCAAAGAAGATCCGGATCGACCGAGGCTCGTCATTCTCAACTATCCGAATAATCCCACCGGCTACACCTACGGCATGGACAAGCTGCGCCGTCTCGCCGACGTCGCCAGACGCTACCGCGTCGTTCTTCTCTCGGACGAGATCTATGGCGAGCTTCAACACGACGGTGCCCACCGATCGATCGCGGAGCTCTATCCCGAGGGAACGATCGTGAGCAGCGGCTTGAGTAAGTGGTGCGGCGCGGGGGGGTGGCGCCTGGGGACGTTCACGTTTCCGGAGAACTTGCGGTGGCTTCTCGATGCGATGGCCGCGGTCGCAAGCGAGACGTTCACGGCGACGTCCGCCCCGATTCAATTCGCGGCGATTCGCGCGTTCGAAGGGGGCGACGCGATCGAAGACTACCTCCATCAATGTCGTCGAATTCTGAGCGCTCTCGGCCGCGTATGCGCCGACACCTTGAGGCGTTCGGGAGCGACGGTGGGAGAGCCCGACGGAGCGTTCTATCTCTTTCCCGACTTTCGTCGGTTCCACAACCAAATGAGAGCCTACGGGGTGCACACCAGTCCTGAGTTATGCGCCCTGCTTCTCGAGGACACGGGTGTCGCCACTATCCCGGGCTCACATTTCGGGCGGCCCGAAGAAGAGCTCACGCTCCGGCTCGCCTATGTCGACTTCGATGGCGCCCGGGCGCTCGAGCACGCCGCGCTCGCGCCTCCGGGTGCGCTCTCGGAAGCTTTCGTCCGCGAGCACTGCTCGCGAGTGGTTGGAGCGGTCGAGCGCATCGCCTCCTGGGCGGAGAGCCCCGGAGTGAGACAGACCCTTCGTCATCGCACCGCGTGACGCTTTCGTCCGTGCCGGCGAACTACTTCTTTACATACTTTTTGAGCGCCTTTGGCCCGACCTCGGCGCCGTAGATGTTGCCCTTCGCGTCGACCGTTACGCCTTCGGCCGCGCTCGTTGCCGAGTTGTCCTGATCCGGCTCGGGATCGGGAATGAACTGGGTCACGAAGCCGGTGCGGGCGCTTCCGATGCGGATGCCTCGCTTCCAGCCGGGATTGCGCCGGTCATTCGACTCAGAGTCGGTCGAGTAGAGCGTGTCGGTCTCGTCGATGAACAACCCGCTCGGCCGTCCGAACTGGGTCCAAGTGTCGAGGTGCTCGCCGCCTTGGTCGAAGATTTGGATCCGGCTATTGCCGCGGTCTCCGACGAACAAGCGGCCGCGTGAGTCCATCGCGAGGGCGTGAGGATCGCGAAACTGCCCATCCTCGGAGCCCATCGACCCCCACTCTTTAATAAAGGTACCGTCGCTCTCGAACTTCACGATTCGGTTGTTGCCGGTGGCGTCGTGTCCGTCCGCGACGAAGATGTCGCCGTTCGGTGCCACGAGCACGTCCGAGGGCTTGTTGAACGTGTCGGGACCGTCGCCGGCGACGCCTTTCTTGCCCAGCGTCATCATCAGCTCGCCGTCGGGGCTGAACTTGTAGATGACATGTCCCCAGCCGTCAGGGACCGGTGCGTAGCCGACCGCGTCCGCGACCCAGACGTTGCCGTCCGCGTCCACGAACATGCCGTGGGGCCACGCGATCATGCCGGAGCCGAAACTCTTGACGACGTTGCCGGAACTATCGAAGAGTAATATCGGATCGTCGTCGCTCTCGACGCACAGGTTCGCGCCGCAGCGCTCACCCACCCAGATGTGGTTGCCGTCCTTGGCGGTGTAGATCGCGCTCAACGCACCCCAGGTCCGCCCGTCGGGCAGCTTGGCCCAGTCAGACACCGTCCGGTACGGGTTGGGCGCGTCGTTTTGCGCCGTGGCTGGAACGGACATCGTTCTCTTGACGTATTTCTTGAGAGCGCGTGGCCCGACCTCCGCGCCGTAGATGTTGCCGTCCTTGTCGATGGCGACGCCCTCCGCAGCGGTCGTGCCTGCGTTGTCCGGGTCCGGCTCGGGGTCGGGGATGAAAGCGGTGACGAAGCCGGTCTTGGCATCGCCGATGCGAATGCCTCTCGCGAAGCCCGGGTTGTAGCCCCAAGTTCGATTGGACTCGGAGTCCGCGACGTACAAGACGTCGTTGTCGTCGATGAACAAACCGCTCGGTCGCCCGAAGGCGGTATAGGTCTTCAAGTACTCGCCGTCTTGCGAGAAGATCTGAATTCGGGCGTTCGCCCGATCTCCCACGAACAACCGGCCCTGTGAGTCCATGGCCAGCGCGTGGGGGTCCCGAAACTCTCCGGCTTCCTCGCCGGTCGTGCCCCAGCTCTTGATGAACGTTCCGTCGCTCCGGTACTTGAGCACCCGATTGTTGCCGAGGGCGCCATGACCGTCGACGACGAAGATGTCTCCGTTCGGCGCGACCAACACGTCTGACGGTTGGTTGAGCTCATCGTTGCCGCTTCCTGCAACCCCGGCCTTGCCCAGGCTCATCAAGAGCTTTCCGTCCGGGGTGAACTTATGGACTTGATGCCCTTTGCCTTTGTTGCCGCGCGCGTCGGCGACCCACACATTGTTCTCGGCGTCGACGTAGATCCCGTGAGGCCAGACAATCATTCCGGCCCCGAAGCTCTTGAGGAGATTGCCTTGGGGGTCGAAGAGCAACACCGAGTCGAGGTCGTCTTTGCCGACACAGCTATTCGCCCCGCAGCGCTCCGCCACCCAGATGTTGCCGCTTCCGTCGCGCGCGGGATACACCGCACTCGTCGCACCCCAGCTGCGGCCTTCGGGCATCTCGGCCCATCCGCTCACGGTGAGATACGGGTTCGGCGCGTGGTTTTGCGCTTGCGCAGAAACGGCTGTGAGCGCGAGGAGCACAACCCAACCTAGTTGACACACACGATTCATCGAGTCCACTCCCTAACACATGAAAAAAGGTTCATTGGGACGGGTAGATTACACGTTTGATGTTGTTTTGTGTAACCTGTCCGAGACCTTATGAATAGCGAGGACGTACGATGCGCACGTTGACCCTACTTCTGACCCTTTCGCTTTCGAATGCCGTCTCTGCTCAAATCGCCGAGCCTGATTGGGCGAGTCTCGAAGACGAGACCATGCGGCACTTTCAGGCGCTCTTGCGCTTCGACACCACCGACCCACCAGGGCGCGAGCTCGAGGCCGCCAACTACATCAAAGAGGTCTTCGAAGCGGAGGGCATCCCGGTGGAGATGTTCGCGTTGGAGTCGCATCGGCCCAACGTGGTGGCGCGGCTTAAGGGTAACGGTAGCAAAGAGCCGCTTCTCATCATGGCTCACACCGATACCGTCAATGTCGATCCCGCCAAGTGGACGTTTCCGCCGTTCAGCGCGACGCGCGATGGAGGCTATGTCTACGCCCGCGGGGCGGTGGACGACAAAGACAATGTCGCCGCGGCGATGATGGTCATGCTCGAGCTCAAGCGC
>JAJCXL010000572.1 GCA_029263435.1 Acidobacteriota bacterium
AAGCTGCTAGACGCACCCGCCCCGATCTGATTGCGTGCGAGGCGGACCTCCCCGCCGGTAGCGGACTGACGCTGCTTCAGGCGATTCGGGCGGAGGCGGGACTCGAGACCATTCCTTTCTTGATCCTCTCGAGCACGATCACACCTGAAGAGCGACTCACGATGCTCGTCGCCGGCGCCGACGACTACCTGCTCAAGCCGTTCAGCATGCGCGAGCTACTGCTACGCTGTGAGCGGTTGATCGTGGCCTCGCGTCGCGACGACCCTGGGGAGCTCTCCGGCGATCTCGCCCGATTCAAGAGCACGGACATCCTTCAGATGCTGGAGGCGAATCAAGCGACCGGGGTGCTCCGCATCGAAGGTGAGAACGTCGGTGAGATCCACCTCTTGGATGGATATATCTGCGGGTGTTTTTCCGGAAACCACACCGGTGAAGAAGCCGCCTACCGGCTCATTCCCGTACGCAACGGAAGGTTTCACTTCATCCGCTCCAACATTCGCAGCAACATCCAGTCGGTCCGATCGACCACCGAGTTCATGATGGAAGCGCTGCGCCGGCACGACGAGAAAGAAAAACAGCCCGCGCCCTAAGGGCTGCTCTTCGTGACGCCAGGTGGTGACGCCACCGTTTTCTAGAACAAGCTCACTTTGATCCGAAGATATTTCTTCGGGTCTTTGCGGATATCGGCGATCAAGCCTTGGAGCTCGTCCGCGGTCTTGTTCAAGTTGTCGTAGAGAGCGCGGTCGTGGATCAGTTGTCCGGCGGTGCCGTCGCCACGCTCCATCTTGGCGGTGACCGAGTCGATATTTCCGGCTAAAGAATCCAGCCGGTCGTAAAGAGCCCGCTCTCGCACCAGCGCTCCCAGCGTTCCCTCACCTTCATCGATGCGATTCGTCATCCGGGCGAGGTTCTCGGTCGTGCGCGTCACCTGACGTCCGACATCCTCATCGTGTACGAGCTTACCGATGGCTCCGTCACCTTGATCGATCCGCACGACCAGGTCCCTCAAGCTGACGACGAGCTCATCCAGATTGTCATAGACGCTCGGGTCATGAATGAGCTTGCCGAACGTTCCCTCCTGCTTGTCGAGGCTCTCGAACACGGTCTCCGCTTTGCCGACGAGAGCGAGCAGTTGGTCGTGGAGCTCGTTGCGCTTCAAAATGGCGCCCAACGTTCCCTCGCCTTGCTGAATGTCGGAGGCGAGATCTCGAATGTCTTTCATCGTGCGAGAGGCGTCGAGGATGATCCCCTTGATGGGATCGCCTTCCGCTTCGCCAGGGACGAAGCCCTGATCTTCGATCACCGTGCCGCCCGGCGGGCCGGGCTCCACATCGAGCATTTTCTCCCCCAAAACGCCGAGACTCCCCACCGTGACGAGAGAGCTCGTGGTGACTCTGTCCTGAACGTCCGTGCGTAGGGTCATCGTCACTCTGACGGGAGCGGGAGATCCCGGCTCGGCGAACTCGACCTTGTTGACCGCGCCGACCTCCACTCCGGACAAATGGATCGGAGAGCCCGCTTTGAGTCCGTTGACGTCTCGCAAATAGCTATAGATGGTGTACTGCCCACCGAGGAAAGGAAGTCCGCCTTCTCGAGTGATGTAGAGCGTGACCCCCATCGCGACGGTCAAGGCCAAAGCGATGACGGTGCCGACCCTGAGCTCAGCATAGGAAACGGATTTCTTGCCAGGCATGTTCCTACCTCCTGAAGGCCGGAATTTGACCTTCCAGAAACTTGTGCACATAGGGCTCATCCGAGCGAAACAAATCTCGCTGGCGGCCCTGAAAAACGAGCTTTCCTTCATTCAAGACGAGGAACTCCGTACCGTAGAGAAGCTCTACGTCGTCGACTCGGTGATATTCGATCTCTCCGTCGACGAGCATCACGAAGCTTTGAGCCACTTGAAACGCGTCGCGGAGCTGGTGCGTGACCACGACCGAGGTGACCCCTTCTAGATCTCTGAGCTTCACGATGAGATCGCAAATCGTCGAGCCGGTGATCGGATCGAGTCCCGTCGTGGGCTCGTCGTAGAGGATGAGCTCCGGATGATGAGCCATCGCACGCGCGACCGCCACCCGGCGCCTTTGTCCTCCGGAAAGATCGGAGGGCGACCGATCGTAGAACTCGGAAAGACCGACGAAGCCGAGCAGTCGACTGATCCGTTCTTCGAACTCTTTTTCCGGTAAGCCCTCGTGCTCGCGGAGACGAAACCCGACATTCTCCGAGACCGAGAGCGAGTCGAACAACGCCCCCTCTTGAAAGACCATTCCGATGTCCGCCCGGACATCCATGAGATCGTCCTCGCTGAGCGGTCCGATGTCACGGCCCTCCACCGCGATCACGCCGGAGTTGGGCTTGATGAGTCCGAGCACGAGCTTGAGGATCGTCGACTTGCCCGACCCACTCCCACCGAGAATCACCTCGGTGCTCCCGGCACGGATGTCGAAGCTCACCCCTTTCAACGTGTAGTCGTCATTGCCGGGATAGCCGAAGTACACGTCGCGAAACGAAATGACGTTGACCGAGTCGCCCGTGCCCGTCATGGATAGACGAACCGGAGGATCAGCAAGTTCAGGAAGTAGTCCGAGGCGAGAATCAGCACCGAACCCACGACGACCGAGCTCGTCGTCGACTCCCCGACGCCTCGGGTTCCACCGGTGGTCGTCAACCCCTGATAACACCCCACCGAGACGATGATGAACCCGAAAACGAACGGCTTGATCAACCCCATGAAAATGTCGTGCATCTTGATCGCATCGAGCGACGAGTGCCAGTAGAGCCCGGTGCCCAACCGAAGCGTGAAGCGAGCGACTAAGTAGCCTCCGATCATCCCGACCGCGTCGCTGAGCACCGTCAAGGCCGGCACCATGACCACTCCCGCGATGAGTCGCGGTGCCACGAGCTTGCGGAGTGGGTCGGTACCGAAAGAGCGAAGGGCGTCGATTTGCTGGGTGACCACCATCGAGCCGAGCTCCGCCGCCATACCGGAGCCCACGCGGCCCGTCACCATGAGCGCCGTCAGCACCGGTCCGAGCTCACGTAACATCGACAGCGAGACCATGCGGCCGACATAAGGACGCGCACCAAAGGCGTCGAGCGTCGCCGAGCTTTGTACGGTCAGAACCATCCCGGTAAATAGACCCGTCAGAGTGACGATGGTGAGAGAGCCCACTCCGATGAAGTCCATTTGATCGAGGGTCTCTCGCCAATAGCGGGGTCTAGAGGCCAGACTCACCGCCGCGCCATAGGAAATGCTCCAATAGTCTTGGAGACTGCGCAGCCCCGACTTCACTCGTTCGGAAATGGCGTCAATCACGAATCGAACAGCTCCATCTGACGGAGCTCGCGGATGCGATCGCGGTGGAGGGCAGCTTGCTCGAAATCGAGCGTTTTGGACGCGTCTTTCATGGCCTTCGTCAAACGCTGGATCTCGCGCTGGATCTCCTCGGGCCCCGCAAGGAGGAACGCTTCCTTTCCATCCGGGGTCTTTCGCGCGCCATCGCCGCCGTCCGACGGTTCCGCCTCACCCATCGCGCCGCGGATGGACTTGATGATTGTCTCGGGCTCGATCCCATGCTCTTCGTTATATGCCTCTTGCAAGCTACGCCTTCGATCGGTCTCCTCGAGCGCTCGGTTCATGGAGTCCGTGTGGCGGTCCGCGTAGAGAATGGCCATGCCGTTCAGGTGTCGAGCGGCCCGGCCAATCGTCTGAATGAGAGAGCCCGCGGAGCGGAGGAAGCCTTCCTTGTCCGCGTCCAGAATCGCCACGAGCGAGACTTCGGGGAGGTCTAGCCCCTCGCGAAGCAGGTTGATACCGATCAGCACGTCGAACTCGCCGAGGCGTAGGTCTCTCAAGATCTCAATCCGCTCGAGAGTATCGATATCGGAGTGCAGGTAGCGACACCGCACCGAGAGCTCCGTGTAGTACTCGGCCAGATCCTCCGCCATCCGTTTCGTCAAGGTCGTGACCAAGACGCGCTCCTTGCGCTCGACCCGGGTGCGGATCTCCGCCAGGAGAT
>JAJCXL010000573.1 GCA_029263435.1 Acidobacteriota bacterium
ACCGACATTAACTTGATCAAGATGTTGATGGCCGGACCGGCGGTATCTTTGAAAGGATCGCCGACGGTGTCTCCGACGACCGCGGCCTTATGGGTATCGCTTCCTTTGCCGCCGAGGTTGCCGGCTTCGACATATTTTTTCGCGTTGTCCCAAGCGCCACCGGCATTCGCCATGAAGATCGCGAGCAATACCCCGGAGGCCAACGTGCCGACGAGTAGTCCCGCAAGAAAGTGCTTGTCGACGAATCCAGCGACGACGGGAACGGTAACGGCCATCAAGCCCGGCGCTACCATCCGCTTGAGCGCCGCAGCCGTGGCGATATCGACGCACTTCGCGTTATCGGCGACGACACCAGGTTTTCCTTCGAGCAGGCCCGGGATCTCCTTGAACTGCCGACGCACCTCTTCGATCATCTCGAAGGCCGCTTCTCCAACGGCTTTCATTGCCATCGCAGAGAACAGGAACGGCACCATGGCCCCGATGAGAAGCCCCGCGAGCACGATCGGCTCCGCGAGTGACAGCGCTGCAGGAGAGAGATTCGCTTGCTGCTGGAACGCAGACATCAGCGCCATCGACGCTAGCGCCGCAGAGCCGATAGCAAAACCCTTGCCGATCGCCGCGGTCGTGTTTCCGACGGCATCGAGCTTGTCGGTCCGTCCGCGAACTTCCGGTGGGAGCTCAGCCATCTCGGCAATGCCGCCCGCGTTGTCCGCGATGGGTCCGTATGCGTCGACCGCCAGCTGGATACCGACCGTCGCCAGCATGCCGAGACCGGCGAGCGCGATGCCGTAGAGACCGGCCAACTCATACGTGCCGACGATCGCTCCCGCGATGAGGACGAGAGGCCAGCCGGTGGATTTCATGCCGAGCGCGAGGCCCGCAATGATGTTGGTGGCGGCTCCGGTTTGAGACGCTTCCGCGACGGCTCGTGCCGGAGGCTTCGCTTCCGAAGTGTAGTACTCCGTGATGAAGCCGATGGCAGTGCCGACGGCGAGTCCGATGATGAGAGAAAAGTAGATCCCCTGCCATGCCTCGGGGGTCAGCATGCGGGTGATGGGGAACGCCATCCCGAGCATGAGGACCGCCGCGCCGATCGTGCCCATATTCAAGGCACTCTGCGGGTTTCCACCCTCGCTCGTGCGCACCGCAAAGGTGCCGAGGATCGAGGCGACGATTCCGAATCCCGCCAGAACCAGAGGCAGGATGACGTAGTTCAAAGGATTGGCGACCGACACCCCGGATGCTTCCAGGTTGTCGACGAAAGCAAGAGCGAGAACCATTCCGCCGATGATGGCGCCAGCGTAGGACTCGAATAGATCCGCGCCCATTCCGGCGACGTCGCCGACATTGTCGCCCACGTTGTCCGCGATGACAGCGGGGTTTCTCGGATCGTCCTCGGGAATCCCAGCCTCGACCTTGCCGACGAGATCCGCACCGACATCTGCCGACTTCGTATAAATCCCGCCGCCGACACGCGCGAACAGCGCGATCGACGAGGCGCCGAGACTGAAGCCGGAGAGGATCTGGAGCACTTGGTTTTGAATGATGTCGCGCTCGACCCCAAAAATACCGGTGTAGACGATCCAAAGGACAGAGAGCCCGAGTAGCGCCAGACCGACAACCGACATGCCCATGACGGAGCCGCCGGAGAACGCGACGTGCAACGCACCCGACAGTGACTCACGTGCGGCATGGGTCGTGCGAACGTTCGCGCTCGTCGCGACCCGCATGCCGAAATATCCGGCAAGCGCAGAGCTAGCGGCTCCGACGACGAACGACAGACCCACGAGAGCCGTCCCGGAGGAGGCGTTCGCGACCACGAG
This sequence comes from Acidobacteriota bacterium, assembly GCA_029263435.1. Lineage (GTDB taxonomy): Bacteria > Acidobacteriota > Vicinamibacteria > Marinacidobacterales > SMYC01 > JAJCXL01. The sequence goes on from JAJCXL010000573.1 coordinate 1,824, forward strand.
TAGTACGGCGACGATCCCCGCAAAAATGGCCAACACCGAGTATTCGCGCTTCAGAAACGCCATCGCACCATCTCGGATGAAGCCTTCGATCTCTTTCATCCGATCGGTGCCAGCGTCTTGCCGGGAGACAAAACCGGCTTTGTACCACGCGAACACGAGCGCGGTGAGCGCAAAAACGGGCGTCAAGTAGATGACGCTTTCCACGGGCGACCTCCTGTTCGAAAACGAGCGTTGTTTCGAGGGTCGGGGCGAAATACCCCAGACACAAAGCCGTGATTCTAACAAAAATGTGGCCACGGCTCCGAAGTTATTTAGCCCGTTGAATTACCGCAGCCGGACGCATTAGAATCGGAGCGTTGAACGGAACCCTCAAGTCTTGCCCGCAGCCCGCAACGCACGAGACATCATGTTGAAAACAATAGGTTTGAAGGCGTTCTTCGGCCTTTTCGTGCTCGCATCGAGCGCGAGCGCACAGCTCGATTACCCCGTCGATGTCGCCGTCGACCGGAGCGGCACCATCGTCGTGGCCGATCTCGAAGGCCATTCCTTGCTCAAATGGACCGGCACCGGCTTCGTCGTCCTGGCGAAAGGTGAGGGACTTCCGCGCACTCCCCTTTTCGGGATCCGCCACGTCGCCGCTCGCGGGGATGGCAGCTTCGTCGTCAGCGACCCGGCCACGATGAAGCTCTACAGCATCGACGCGTCCGGAGCCATCGAGCCCGTGCCGGACGATGACCGCTTCGTCACTCCATGGGGTTTGGCCATCGAGCCCTCCGGCAGTATCCTCGCGGTGGATCGCGTCACCCATCGCTTGCGACGCGTCGCGAAAGACGGGAGCGCCGAAGACGTTTCGGAGATCCGTGCGCCGCGCGCCGTTCTATTCGACAAAGAAGGAGTCCCGGTCGTGCTTACCGATGACAATCTCGTTCGGGTCGTTGGCGGCGCACCGACGCCGTTGACGAATGCCGCCCCGTTCGAGTTCCCGCACGACGCTGTGCTTCACCCCGACGGTAACTTCTATGTCACCGACGGTTACGCCAAGGCGATATGGAAAGTGACCGCGGCCGGCGAGGTGACACCGTTCGTGACCGGCGCGCCACTCATAAGCCCGCAAGGCATCGCCGTCGACGCAAAGGGCAACCTTCTCGTCGCAGACGCTCACGCGCAAGCCATCTTCTCGATTAACCCCAAAGGCGAGCTCACTCAACTAGGCCAGTGATCCACTTTCCCGCGCGCACGCTCTGCGCGCCATCTCCGGAGGCACCAACCTGATGGCAACTGAACGCGGCATGTGGGGATCGCGACTCGGCTTCATTCTAGCCGCGTCGGGCTCGGCAGTGGGGCTCGGAAATATCTGGGGCTTTCCCACCCAAGTCGGCCAGGGGGGAGGCGCGGTCTTCGTCCTCGTCTACCTTCTCTGTGTCTTTTTCGTCTGTGCGCCGATCTTCTTGTCCGAGCTCATCCTCGGCCGAGGCTCGAAGAGGGGTCCGGTGGGCGCGTTCAAGAAGTTCGCTCCGAACTCGAGCTGGTGGCTGGTGGGAGCGCTCGGCGTGGCGTGCGGCGTCGGGATCCTGTCCTTCTACGCGGTGATCGCCGGATGGACGCTCGCCTATGTCTACTTCACCGCGACGGGCGGACTCGGGAGCACCGGCCCGGAGATCGCCGCCAAGTTCGCCGCATTCACCGCTGATGGGCCGAAGACGGTGGGACTCACCTTCTTGTTCCTCGCGGTCACCGCCGGCTCAATCCTCGGCGGTGTCCGGGCGGGCATCGAGCGCGTGACGAAGACGTTGATGCCAGCATTGATATTCTTGTTGGTCGTTCTCGCCATCCGCGCCGTGACGCTTCCGGGTGCGAGCGAAGGTCTCAGCTACTATCTCCGGCCGGACTTCTCGCGCATCTTCGACGTGAGCGTCCTGACAGCGGCTCTGGGGCAGGCGTTTTTCTCGTTGAGCCTCGGGATGGGAGCTCTCATCACCTACGGAAGCTACATGGGCCGAAAGGACAATCTCGGCACGTCGGCGATTTGGGTCATCCTTCTTGACACCGCGATGGCACTGCTCGCCGGATTCATCATCTTTCCGACCGGGTTCTCGATTCCTGACTTCGATCCGAGCGCGGGCGGTCCGGGACTCATCTTCATGGTTCTCCCGCAGCTCTTCGCGACCCTTCCTGGTGGCGCTCTTTTCGGAGGGGCGTTCTTCGTGCTCCTGGCAATGGCAGCGCTCACTTCGACGATCTCGCTTCTCGAAGTGCCGGTCTCTCACTGCAT
>JAJCXL010000574.1 GCA_029263435.1 Acidobacteriota bacterium
GCCGATGAGAACTTGGGAGTTCTTCTTGACCTCGAGGGGCAGGATCTTGCCGTCTTCGAGCACTTTGCCGGTTCCTACCGCGACGACTTTGGCGGTCATCGGCTTTTCTTTCGCTGAATCGGGAATGACCAAGGATCCGGATTTCTGTTCGTCCTCGTCCGTGCGGCGAACGACGATGTGGTCTCTGAGGGGTCGGATCTTCATGCTTCACCTCGGGTTGGGGCTTCAGATGCCTCTTGCGGATCGGATACCGGCGGCACCGTTTTCTGCGCGGACATGACTCCCGCGGCAACGTTGGGCGGCTTCTCGAAGCGCCGTTTTCTGTCGGCCCAAGTCTGTTTCTGATTCAAGTGGCTTCGCGATTTCATAGATGTCTCCTTCAAGATTTAACCGTGTGTGGTTAAATCAGTATTCCATTGCTAGTGATATTAATCATAGTAGGTTAATTCGTCTCTCGTGTCAATCCCAGGAGGTCGGCTGGGGTGGTTCTCTTCTGTCGGCGGACGAAGACCGGATGGGTCGATTTTCTGAAACGAGACGAGCGTCAAGAAGCCGAGGCGGAGTCCTCCAAGGAGCGCCGATAGAGCTCATGGAAGTGATGGACGCCGTTTTCTCTTTCGACGGAGTAGCGGCCGCGATCGTAGTTTGCTGATTGCAGGCCTTGTTGCACTGCTTCGCAGATAACTCGATCCTCGTCTTGCACGACGTCTCCCAGCTCGATGTCTTTTTCGAGCGTCGGCGTGAGTCGGCCGCCGGTCGCGAACCACTCGAAGATCACGAGCGTCCGGGTCACGCTCAAGGGGATCACGAGATTCACCTGCAAGTTCGTCGGATAGAAGTTCAACATGAGGTTGGGGTACACCCAGTAGTGGAGCGCGCTCTCGTCGTCCTTCGTCGGCAGATAGCGTCGTCCGGCGTCGCCATCCGCCGCCGGACGGAGCGGGGCGTGCTGGGACGAGTAGTAGTCGAACGTGTCGATCCGATAGCGGTCGTAGTCGATTTCTTGGAATAGCGCGGGGTGGATCCTGGGGATGTGATAGCCCTCGAGGAAGTTGTCGACATAGGTCTTCCAGTTGCTCTCGACGAAATACTCACGCTTTGAGACGCTGCTCATGGCGTCGATGTCGATTCCCGCGGCGTCGACTCGCTGGCGGATGTCGCCCATGACCTCCACGAGCGACGGCGTGGGCCCGTCGAGCTTCGCGAATACGAGGTTGGACCACTCTTCGACAGCGAATGCCGGAAGCCGAATATCCTCGACGACGAAGTCCTCGACGCCTTCCATCTCCGGCGCTTTCGTCAAGCGCCCGTCGAGCGCGTAGCTCCAACCGTGATAGGCGCACTGAAACTGCTTCCGACAGCCCTGGCCACTCGCGACCGGTCCGGCACGGTGACGGCACACATTGGAGAATGCGCGGAGCCGACCCTCTGGACCCCGACTGATGACCATCGGCTCTCCACCGACGTCGCCGGTGAAATAGTCGCCGGGGCTCTCGACGGAGGCCGCCTGGCCGACCCACTGCCACGTCCGGCCAAAGATACGGGCGCGTTCCGCTTTCAAGATCGAAGCGTCGAGGTAGTACCGCGACGACAAGGTGTGAGCCCGGGAGAGATCGGAATCCTGACGCATTCTCCATCCTTTCTGGTCATTGGGTCTTACCTCTGGCATTGCCGTTGACGACCACGACGACCGGCGCGCACGAACCAATGTCCACCACAGTCCCCGCCCGGCTCGACGATCACGGCTTCCAGCATGTCGACAAGATTTCACGCTGGCGCGAGAAGCGCTAGCGAGACTCAGGAGAACGGAAGTTCAATTGAAGCCTCCGCCCGCGGGGCGCGCTAATATAGAGGTCTGGTACTTACAGGCGAATAGAAGACGTCACGCGAATGGCCAATCCGGTTTCGCGTGATTAACTGTGTCAAGAGGACGCAATGGAAACGGAAGAAATGTCGAGACCGCGAGCGGATAAGTCGTCGGACCTCGCGCGCGAGCTGAAGAACTTTCAGGAGATCGCGAGCTACATCACGCCGCAGCCGGGTGATATCCCGAATCTCTCCGGGTTCGACATTTACGGCAAGACGATGCCGTTGAACGGGGTCGCAGGCGGCGACCACATCATTTATTCTGATTTCAAGGCACGCTATGACCTCGATGCTCGCGTCGAGCTTGCGCGTGAGCGCGGCCAAGAAGAGGTCGCGCGCAACCTTCTGAACCGCAAGCACGTCGCCGGCATCGCACTGGTCGATGTGTCCGGGCATCGCGTCACGGACGCGCTCTTAGCGGCGATGTTCCACCAAGCGTTCCTTCTCGGCTCCATCTACGAGCTCGACGCGTTTGGCGAGATTACGGAGCAGCTGTTCGAGAATCTGAACTCCCGTTTCTACAATTCTTCCAGCGTCAATAAGTATCTGACGATGCTCTACGCCGAGATCACGGAAGACGCGAGGTTTCGCTTCCTTTCCGCCGCGCACCCCGCGCCCCTCGTGTTTTCGGAGCGCAACGATTGCTTCATGGCGGTGCATGACGAGTATTGCACCACGTCGCCGCCTCTGGGCATGATGCCGTCCAAGCACGTGGTCGACCACAGCACGACGAAGAGCGCTCTTGGTTTCAAGGGACACTACGACTGGAACGAGTGGGTGTTGATGGGCCGCGGCGACATCTTGTTGATGTCGACCGACGGCCTCCTCGAGCACAGCAATGGAGACGAGACCTACGTGCCGAGCCGCCTGGAGGAGGTCCTCCGCCGGGTGAAACGCCAGAACGCGAAAGAGATCGTGACCGCGATCCAAGAAGACCTCGTCGCCTTCGGCCCGCCCGTCGACGACATCACCATCGTCGTCATCAAGCGCAGCTGACTCGAGCTCGCGCATGAAAAAAGGACCTGGTCCATTTAATTGTTTGGCGAAATAGTGTTTTAGGGTGGTTAGATACGGCGACATGTGTCTAGGCGCCGCTTTTTAGTCGGTCAGCGGGTACCGTAAAGGCGATCGCCGGCGTCTCCCAACCCCGGAAGGATGTAGCCTTTCTCGTTTAGCGCGTCGTCGATGGCGGCGGTGTAGATGGGAATGTCGGGGTGGCTCTCGTGAAAAAAAGCGATACCTTCTCGCGAGGCCAGCAAGCACACGAACTTTACCGAGCGTGGCTCGGTCTCGAGCACCCGGTCGACAGCCGCCACGGCGGAGTGTCCCGTCGCGAGCATCGGGTCCACGATGATGGCGTCACGGCTCTCCATGTTGGGCGGCATCTTGAAGTAGTACTCCACCGCGACGAGGGTTCGAGGGTCTCGATAAATTCCCACGTGGCCGACTCGGGCTGACGGGAGGATCTGGAGCATGCCGTCGAGGATGCCGCTACCGGCACGCAGGATCGAGACGATCACGATCTTCTTGCCGTCGAGAACGCTCGCCTTCATCGGAGCGAGGGGGGTCTCGATGTCGACCGAGCTGAGCGGGAAGTCCCGTGTGACCTCATACGCGAGCAACATGCTGACTTCGTGCATCAGATCGCGAAACCGGTTCGTGCTGGTTTCCTTGTCGCGCATGTGCGTCATCTTGTGAGTGACGAGTGGGTGCTGGATGAGATGAACGTCTGACATCGAAAGCTCCTGAGAGTTAGAACAAAGTGCCGTCACTGACGACGCGGATCGGGGGCGACCCGTCTCCACGGTGCTCGAGTGCAGCGATACGGCCCGCTTGCCAGGTACCGCCCTCGAGGACTTCCGCGAGCGGTCGACCCAGCGATTGCGCGACCCGGTCGAGTAGGACGATGGTCAGCGCACGCCACTCGACCACGAGCTCGGCATCGGGCGCGTGTGACTCGGTCGTGACTTCGGGGTGTTGGGGCACCAGGACACCGGTGTCCACGAACAACCCGCCATTGCGATATTCCGCGAGCCCGGTCAGTGCATCCACATTCGCAACGGTGACGCCCCCAGCCTCGAACGGCTCCACCAGGGAGTAGGTCAGCCACTGGGACAACTTGTGAAACGGAGCGAGCCCGGCGCTCGGGCCGTCGCCACCCGCGCGGGGGTGGCGCCAGACGTCTCCAAGGTTGTCGCCATCGAGCGAAAGCCGTGACGGCCAAATGGCACCGAGGCCGACCAGCACGGCGCGCAGAATCGCGACCGCGTCACCCGGCACGTGATCGAGCAGATGGCCGGGCCGAGGTGGATCGCCGAACAGCTCCGGATGCGCCTCGAGCGCGTCCCCGAGTGCTCGCATCAACTTGGCCCGGCCGCCCAGGCCGACGAGTGGATTCGAGGAGCTCACCTGAAACCCGATCCCGAGCGCCGCTTCGTCGATCGCACGAAGCCCTTCGACCGTCACGCCGGGCTCGCCTTCGTGAGAGAAGGCACCCGATTCGAACATGCGAAAGCTGGCAATCGCCAGCCCTTCCGAGCGCGTAAAGGTGCGGTTGCTCATTGCTTCCCGATAGCTCCACGTCGGGCCGGCCCCCGCGTCGAGGAGAACGCTGACGACGACGAGGTCGATATAGGCTCGGGCGCGAGCCTTGCGGTCGAGCCCTGCCAGTCGGTGGTCGAGCTCCTCGAGGCGTTTTCCGAAGTGACGGAAGCGTCCGTGAATCGGAACCCGTCCGCCGGGATAGGAAGCTCTTGTCGCGGCCTCTACCCGCTCGATCACGACGGGCAGACGATCGAGACGAACCTCGAAGTGCTCGAGCGGCGAGTCGAAGATATTTCTTGAGCGCTCCCGGATGGTTTCGGGGCGACGCAGATGCTCGATCGCGGACAAGGCGCTAGCCGTAGGTACGGCCCTTGGCTTTTCCAAGCTCCGCTTCGTTGGGAAGCTCGCTGTCGGTGTAATAGCCAGCGGCCATCTTCGCGTCCATCTCGACTTGCGCGTCCGGCGGCACGAGCTCGGGCGGAATGCGCACTCGCTCTCCGACCGTAATGCCGGAGCCGATGACGGCGTCATACTTCAAGTTGCTCATCGAGACGAAGCGATCGATGCGCGAGATGCCGAGCCAATGGAGTACGTCCGGCATCAGCGTCTGGAAGCGCATGTCCTGGACGCCCGCGACGCACTCGGTCCGGGCGAAATAGGCGTCGGCACGATCTCCACCTTGCTGCCGCTTGCGCGCGTTGTAGACGAGAAACTTGGTCACTTCCCCGAGCGCGCGTCCTTCCTTACGGAAGTAGACGATAACGCCCGCACCGCCTTGTTGGGCACTGCGGATGCATTCCTCGACACCGTGAGCGAGGTACGGACGACATGTACAAATGTCGGAGCCGAAGACGTCGGACCCGTTGCACTCGTCGTGGACCCGGGCCGTCACTGGACCCGTGACGAGCTTTTCCGGAGGACCGAAGATATAGGCGGTCATCCCGCCGATCGGAGGGAGAAAGACTTCGAGGTCGCCACGGGTTACGAGCTCCGGAAACATGCCTCCGGTTTGCTCGAACAAGATGCGACGGAGCTCTCCCTCTTCGGCGCCGAAGCGACGCGCCACGCCGGGTAAGTGCCACACCGGCTCGATGGCCGCTTTGGTGACGACACAGTCTCCGCCTCTCTTGAGGATCTCGCCGTCCTCTTTCAAGCGACCCGCCTCGACCGCGTCCCTGATCTCCGGCATTTGCAGATGCGCCTTCGTGACCGCGATGCTCGGACGGATGTCGTAGCCCTTGTCGTGATAGCTCGAGAAAACGTCGTGCACGACAGCCCCGAAAGGATCGATGGCCACGATCTTCTCGGCGTCGAACCATTGTGGATGGGGGCCTAGCGCGTGCCACGGGGTGGTATCCGTGAAATCGGGCCGATACTCGGGGTCGAGTACTTCTGCAGCGACCGCGAGTGCCCGATAAACCGCGTAAGAGCCGGAGTGGGTGCCGATCACATTTCGAAGCTTCGGATCCGTGAGCGTGCCGATAACCGGACCTCGAGCTTCCGGGGTATCGGCGCCCCAACGGATCGGGATAGGCGTGGTTTGACCAGGGTGTGACGTCAGTTTGATGTGACTCATGTGCGAACTAACCCGCTAAGCTGTTTTCTTGTTTGAAGTTAGCTTCTATGATAGCACTTGGTCTGAAATACCGCTCGAAACGGGACCGTAAGCTAGAGATCTTGGGACGACGCGTTGCGCGCGGCTCCCGTGCGCGATAAGGTCGGATCAGAGGTCGTCATGAGCCGAATCGCACTAACCGTGACCCTATTGGGGCTCTTCGCCGCGACCGCGAGCGGAAGTGAGCTCGTCGTTGGCCGATCGTTTCCGACAGTAGAGCTTCCTTCGCTTGCCGACGGCAGCCGTGCTTCCGTCAAGGACTACCGAGGCAAGAAGCTGATGCTTCATGTCTGGGCGTCCTGGTGAGCGGGCTGTCGCAAGCACGTGCCCGGGTGGCACGACAAGACGAAGACGCTTCAAGCCGAAGGTCGCCTCCAGATGCTCGGGATCGTTCAGGAGCAGCACCCCGACCGCACTCGCTTGTTCATGCAGTGGAAAGAGATGCGCTGGCCCATCCTCGTCGACTCGCTCGATCTGTTGGAAGTCGATGTCGTGCCGCTGACGTTCCTCATCGACGAGCACGGAGTCATTCGCTATACCCGTCCGACGGATGATGACCTCGAGCAGTTCTTGGCAACCGAGTACGCCGCTCCTGCTGACGAGCCGACCCGGCCGGTTCTCGCTCGCGCGGAGGACCGATATTTGTGGGGCGGCCAAGCCGCGCTCGACGACGTCGTCGAAGAGCTGACGGGTCGCATCGAGGATGACGCGGGCGATGCCTGGGCGCAGTTTCGACTCGGGGTCGCACTAAGGCGTCGTTACGACTCGGTCGACAGACGCGCGGAGGACTTCCAGAAAGCCGTCGCCGCTTGGGGACACGCCCTCGCGCTGGACCCGAATCAATACATCTGGCGACGGCGCATCCAGCAATACGGTCCACGCCTCGACAAGCCCTATCCCTTCTACGACTGGGTCGGAGAGGCCCGGGCGACGCTCGAGGCGCGAGGGGAGACGCCACCGGCGCTGGTCGTCGAGCCGAGAGGTGCCGAGTTCGCCGCGCCTTCGAAGGAATTCGTGAGCCGTGCCTCCGAGATCGTGGAGCCGGATCCTGAGGGTCGCATCCTGAGGGATGACGCGCCGCTCATTGTGCAGGAGAGTGTGGTCGTTCCGGGTGTGGTCGAGCCGGGTGGCGCGGTGCGCGTCCATCTCGTTTTTCGCCCCGACCTGGACAAGAAAGCTCACTGGAACAACGAGGTGGACGATCTGATCGTTTGGGTGACGCCTCCGCCTGGATGGCGAGTGGATCAGGCGCATCATCGCGTCGCCGTGCCGCGGGAGCCGGTGAGCCAAGAGCTCCGGAGCGTCGAGTTCGAGCTCGATAGCCCTGAAGGCTTCCATGGAAGCGTGACGGTTCCGGCCTATGCGTTGTACTACATCTGCGAGGATGTGGACGGCACGTGCCTGTTCCGCCGTCGCGACGTTCCCGTGACGCTCACTTCGACAACAGCTCGATGAGCCGGTCCGGCCGGTCGGTGAAGATGGCATCGACGCCGAGCTCGATCACCCGGTGCATGTCGGCTTCCTCGTTGACAGTGTAGACCGCGATGGGCCGACCGAGGCGGTGACACTCTTCCACCATGGAAGCCTCGACTTGGCTGTGGCTCGAGTTGAAACCGTTCGACCCCACCGCTTTCATCGCCTCGCCGGGTCCGGCGGTCCCGTGCATGCGTTCGCTATACAGCGTAGCGGTACGGATATCCGAGTCGAGCGCTCTCATCTGTGCGAGTGCTCGTGGGTCGAACGACGAGATGACCACGCTGTCCTTCATCGTGAGAGCGTTGACGACTTCGAGGGTTTTCTCGACGATGCCGCCTCGAAGCTCGTCGGTGACCGCTTCGGTCTTGATCTCGATGTTGACGAGAATCTGATCCTTGGCGAGGCGTAGCGCGTGGGCAAGGGTCGGAATCCTTTCGTCTTCGAACTCGGGCGCGAACCAAGAGCCCGCGTCGAGGGCGGTAAGCTCGTCGAGCGTTAGGTCCGAGACCTTGCCGGTGCCGTCGGTCGTGCGGTCGACCGTCTCGTCGTGGATGACGACGACGTGGCCGTCCTTACTGAGCAGAACGTCCAGCTCGAACATGTCCGCCCCGACCGCGATCGCGCGCCGAAACGCTGCCAGCGTATTTTCCGGGGCGACTCCCGAGAACCCGCGATGGGCGATGACGTGCGGGTCTCCGGACGGCCCTATGGGGCGCATGAAATCATCAATGGGGCTTGCTCCGAGGAGTTGTAGAACGACGAAAAGCGCGAGAGGCAATTAAAGCTCCTTGGCTCGAGAGCGCGTGCACGTGAAAGAATAGTTGAACGTCCAGGGAGGAATCCAATGCCGTCCAAGCTCAGCCGACGACAGTTCTTGACCACGAGCGCCGTTGTCGGCGCGTCACCCACACTGATCGTGCCGCAAGGCGTCAAACCCGTCGTGATCTCCGACGTGAGTGGTATCCGATTCAAGAATGGCGGTCCGGTGAGCTCGATCGAAAAAGCGTTCGAGCTCATGACCCGCGGTACCCGCGTCATCGACTCGGTCGTCGCGGGGGTTCAGATACCGGAGAACGATCCCGAAGAGACGGGTATCGGCTACGGGGGTCTTCCCAATGCGGAGGGGGTCGTACAGTTGGACGCTTGCTGCATGGACGGCCCGACCAAGCGAGCGGGAGGCGTCGCCGCGATCGAAGGGGTGCGTACGCCATCGGTGGTGGCCAAGGCCGTCATGGAGAACACCGACCACCATCTCCTCGTGGGCGAAGGGGCTCAGAAGTTCGCCCGGCTCATGGGCGTCCCCATCGAAGCCGATCTCAACACGGAGAAGTCTCGAAGCTTGTGGCTCGAGTGGAAGAGGCGCATCGACCCGAGCCACTACCTCGACCCTGAAAAGAGAGCCGAGGAAGGCTACCGCGCCGGTTTGTCGATGGTGGCCGATGGCCTGATCGCCGAAGATCATTTCTGGGGCACGACGAATTGCAGCGCGGTCAACGACAAAGGCGAGATCGCCGGCGTGACCACGACCAGTGGATTGTCGTTCAAGATCCCGGGACGCACCGGTGATTCTCCGATTCTCGGCGCGGGACTCTATGTCGATGGCGATGTCGGGGCGGCCGGCTCCACGGGGCGGGGAGAGGCCAATCTCTACGGGCTGTGCTCCTTTTTCATTGTGGAGAAGCTGCGCGAAGGGCTCCATCCCAAAGACGCGGGGATGGAAGCTCTGAAACGCGTCCAAGCTAACACCGTGGAGAAAAGGCTCCTGAACGATCGCGGGCTCCCTGCCTTCAACCTGCGATTCTTCGCGTTGAACAAAAAGGGCGAGTACGCGGGCGTCGCGATGTACGCCTCAGGAGAAGCGGTTTACGGCGTCTGCACGGACAATGGCGCCGAGGAAAGACCCCTCGAGCCACTACTCGAAGGCGGCCCTTAACGTGCTTTAGTAAACATTGGGTGTAGGTGGGGTCTTGCCCACTTCGGGCGAGTGTACTAAAATGCACTCGGCCGGTTTCGCCCTTTCGCGACGCTCACCCCTCGCGTTCTCATGACAAGGCGTGGCCCAACCCAAGCAAGGAGGTATTGCCATTGGCTAATCGTAGTAGACAGACATTCATCAAGCGGCAGAAAGAGCGCGCCCGCCAGGAAAAACAGCGTAACAAGGCGGAGCGACGGGTCCAGAGAAACACGGACCGCGTGAAAGTCGAATCCATCACCGGAGAAGATCCCGATATCGCAGGCGTCCAGCCTGGTCCTCAGCCACAAGCGTGGGAGATCATGGATGTGCTCACGCCGGACGAGATGGCCGCCATCGAAGCTGCTGAAGAAGCTGCTAAGAAGGAAGCCGAAAAGAAAGCGAAATCCGCCGAGGGTTAGCTTCCGCTGCCTTCGACCTCGGACGTCTCCCCTCGATCGTAGACAGACCGGATAACGACCGGGTCCTTCATGCGACCCATTTTCAAGGTTACGGTCACTACCATGGTCTCTCCATCTGGCGAGAGCTCGAACTTCCGCTCGATGTCGCCGCGCTCCGACTTTTCCTCGATAAGGACGGCGTGGCCTTTGAGCTCGGCGACCGATTCGATCTTGGCGCCGCTTGCGAGCTCGCGACGGTGCTTTTCGCCGTCCAAGTAGTAGATCTGTAGTCTCTCTCCGTCATCGACGTGAAATTCACTGTCGGTGAGATCGATATCGAGCTGGGTTGCGGCTCGTGCGAGTCCGGCTTCCGGGCCACCGCGGCCTTCTCCGTCGGGTCGTCCTTCTCCTCTTGCTCTTCCGCCTCCGCTTCCGCGCGGGCCGTCACCCCTGGATCCGCGCATCTGCTCCATCGCGGCTTGCATCTTTTCTTGTGGGTCGTCGCTCCGCTCGGCGTCTCGGTGCCAGGCTCCGCTGAACTTGACCTCTTGTGCGGGCAGGGCGAGCATGACGCTCAAGGTGATCGCCAATCTGATTCCCATCAGTTGTCCTCTCGAAAATAATTTAGTGGAAGCCGTACCGCTGTCAGAGGACGAGCGGCACGGCTTCTACTTTCGGTCTAGAAGGAGTCGGGGTCGCGCTCGCGGCCGCGCTGGCGTCGTTGCTCGAAGCGCTCACGGCGCTCTTCCATTCGTTTCTTCCGTTCCGCTTTGAGCTCCTCGTACTCCTGCCGTTGCTCCGGGGTCAACAGCTGCATCGTCGCTTGGTGAAGACGCGATCGCTCGACGGCTGCATCGCCTTGCGCGATCCCCAGGTCGGAACCTAGCTGGCGCAAAGCACCTTCGTCGGCGCCGGTCTCGATGGCTTCGTTCAACGAGCGCTGAAGCTCGGAGAGACGGGTCATGGTTTCTTGACTGCCGCTTTGTTCGAACAACGAGCGGATCTGCTCGCGTTGCTGCTCCGACAAATCGAGATCTCGGAACAGCATTCCGGGCCCCTCCGAGCGGCCGTGCGGTCCGCCTCGACCACCGCGACGCCCTTCGGGTTGACTGGCGGCGAAAGCCGTGACCGCTGCGGTCGCTAGGAAAACCGCGGCCAGGAGCGTTTTCGAGAATGCTTTCGTTGGTTTGAGTTTCGTCATCGTCTTCCTCCTTGGACCCATGCTAGACAAAGGCCGGGAGGAAGTTATCAAGCGGGTGAAAAGTCTCTGTAAGGGATGTAAAAGCTTGCCGTGCAAGTCGGTAAGCGCGGGTAGTGACGAGTAGAATGGGGTCGTGAGTCGCGCGAAGTGGATGTTGTGGCCGTTCGTTCTCCTTGCTCTGCTCACAGTCTTGGCGTGGCTCCAATATCGATGGGCTGGGCAGATCAGTAGCGCGGAGCGCGAGCGGTTGCGCTCGAGCCTCGAGCTGTCCTCGCGGCGATTCGCGAACGACGTCGGCGAAACGACGTTCCATGCACTTCGCTTCTTTCGAACGGAGATTGGAGAAGACCCGACGAACTTTCTCTCTCGGGCGAACGCATCCCTGCGGGACGAAGCGGAGTATCCGGAGCTCATCGAAGCCGTCTATGTCTCAGACGCCGACGGCACGCTCTCGCAGTGGGACACTGCATCGGGGCTCACGGAGGTCGAGTGGCCCGAGACCCTCGACGGTCTGCGTACGCACCTCGAGCGTCACTCGCCGGTCTCCGAGCCGAGACGTCGCGGCCGCGGACGTCAGCTCCCACCCATGCCGGTGATCTGGCGCGAGCCCCTCGCGGTGGCGGTTCCTGTCGCGGGCTTTCGAGGAGGCCGCCCCCCGTCTTCGAGACGCTACCTCTTGTTGACGATGGACATGAACGTGGTACGCACGGCCTTGCTCCCGGCCCTCGTGGAGCGTCACTTCGGAGACGCTTACGACGTCGTCGTCGTCGATGGCTCCGCTCGGACGTTGTTCTCGACGACGGGAGCTTCGCACCTAGACGTCCCCGATGCGCAGGGCGAGCTTCTGGCCCCGCCTCGGCTGTTTGGCGGATCACGGTTGGGAGCCGGGCCTGGCGCGCGGCGGTCCGCTCCCGCCCGTGACTCGGAACGAGATCTCGGCGGTGCCGGTTGGCGCTTCATGGTGCGCCATCGTGACGGCTCACTCGAGAACGTGGTGGGACGCGCCCGGCGGCGGAACCTGGCCGTGAGCTTCGGGATTCTCGGGCTATTGGGCGCGAGCGTCGTTCTCGTCGCGGCCGCGACCCGCCGCTCCACGGAGCTCAATAATCAAAAGATGGAGTTCATCGCCGGCGTCTCGCATGAGCTGCGAACCCCGGTCGCGGTCCTGCGGTCGGCTGGACAGAACTTGGCCGATGGCTCGGTGTCGGGATCGGAGCAAGTCGCGCGTTACGGGGAGCTCATCGAGACCGAAGGGCGACGGCTGGGAGACCTGGTCGAGCAAGTCCTCGAGCTTTCTGGAATCCAATCTCAGAAGCGATCCTATAGACGGGAGCGGGTGTCGGTCCGAGA
>JAJCXL010000575.1 GCA_029263435.1 Acidobacteriota bacterium
TTCGATGAGGCGCTCGGAATCATTACCGGTGCTCACAACCACAAGCTACATTTCTTCGAGACAAAAGGCGCCGCGCTTCAGCATCGAACCGAAGCGATGCTGGGCGAAGGCCCGATAAATGCGATCCGGGTCGCGGGTCACCCGAGTGTTCCCGGCGAAGTGTTCGTCGCTTGCTATAACGGCGCCATTCTCCGCGTCGACGCTCGAGGAGAGGTTTGCGGGAGAGTTCGAGTGCATGACGGGGCGGTGAAGTCTCTTCGGCTTCATCCGGTAGAGCCCGTGGGTGTCAGCTGTTGTGCCGGAGGGACGTTGTGCTCATGGACGTTCGACGGAGAAGTGCGCCATCGATTCCCCGGACACATGGCGATCGTCGATGACGTCGACATCGACCCAACCGGCGAGCTCATCGCGAGCGTGTCGCGAGACTTCACTCTCAAGATCTGGGACTTCGCGGACGGTAGACTCATGGATTCGATCGCGCTCGGCCGTCGCTCTCCGAAGGCGCTTTGCTTTCTCAGCCGGAGCACCGTGATCGTTTCGAACTACTGGGGAGAATTGATTCGAGTCGATCTCGATAGTGGAAAGATCCTCGTTCGGCAGATTGCCGCAAACGGGATCAGCGCTGTGGCGAAGCATGGCGAACATCTGGTGGCGGCCTCTTATGACGGCGGCGTCTACTTGATCCGACCCTCGGATTTGAGCGTCGCGAACGAGCTTCGCTGCATGACTCAGCGGCTCACCCCGAGCCCGCGGTTTCGCAGCTTGGCAAGATGACCCGCTTCGTCATCCTGGCGGCACCGCGCACGGGGAGTAACTTGCTGTGCACTCTGCTGGCCAGCCACGGCGACATCTTGTGCCACCACGAGCTCTTCAATCCGAACGGTGTCTTTTGCGCGCGCGATAGGGCGGTCGATTTCGGATTCGGCGATGTCGCGGAGCGAGATCGGAACCCGAAAGAATTCCTGGACCGGGTCTGGCGCTATCCGGCCCGCGAAGCTTGTGTCGGTTTCAAATGGACCCGCGATCAGGATAGGACGGTCTTGAGCCGTGTCGTCTCAGACGAAGGAGTGAAGAAGATCGTGCTCCGCCGCCGTCATCGATTGAAGACGTTTCTCTCCGAGTGCATCGCCCGCGAGCTCGATCAGTGGGAGGTGTACGATCCTCGTGATCTTGCATCCGCGCGACCCCGTCTCACGATCCACGGAAGCGACGCGATCGAGCACGCCCAATCGAACGCCACGTTCTACCGTTCATTGGACGCTGCCTTGTCTCGACAGCCCAAGCTCGAGCTGTGGTACGAGGAGCTCTTCGAGCGCGAGGTGCAACGTCGCCTGTTGCAGTTTCTCGAGGTGTCGCCGGACGACGTGACGCTGCGGCCCGGAAGCGTCAAGCAGAATTCCGACGATGTCCGCCAGCTCGTGGCGAACTTCGAAGAGCTGCGCTTGCAGTTGCAGGGCACCGAGCTCGAGGGAGAGCTCGCGTCTTGACGGCGTCATTGGACAACGTCATCGGCGGTGACGTCGAGCGGGTCGTCTTCGCGGCGGACTTTCTCAGGCGGGGCATCTTTTCGCAGCCACCACCGGTGGCGAAGTCCAAGATCGGAGCGATCCATCGTCTCCTCGGTTGGCAGCTCGGGGAGGCGACCGGGTTGCCGGTGGAGGTCATCGCGGACTTCGATGGCGAGCGCTTCTATCAAGAGAACGGGTGTGAGCGCTCGCCCACCGGATGGGCCCGACTCTCTCACGTCGAACGGTTCGCGCCGGGTGCGCGAGAGAGGATCCGGGTGCTGTTCGACAAGAGCCTGGTGGTCGGCTTCGAGCTCCCCGAGAGCGTGGTGAGGACGCTATCGGAGCTCGAGATTCCCTATGTGGACATGCTGATGCATCCCGTGCGTTACCTCGACGACATTTTTTTGGCTCTACGAAGCGGTAGCCCGGCGGTGTTCGAGCGGTTGCTCGAGTTTCGGCTCGACGAGGGCCGCTACCGAATGCATGCGGGCATCTTCCGTTGTCGCACGGCGCTGAGCTCGACGACAACGCTCGCGGACGACTCGCTGCTGTTCTTGGGGCAGACCTCAGTCGACCGCTCGCTCATCGGAGGCGGTCGACTACTCGGGCTATCCGACTTCAGGGAGGAGTTCGAAGCGCTTTGTTCGGAGCATGAGAAGGTTTATTTCAAGCGCCACCCCATGGCGAAAGACGATGCTCGCGACATCGATTATCTTCAATCGGTCGCCAACGTGGAGCTCATCGAGGACAACGCGTATGAGCTGCTCTCGCGAGACGAGATCACCCGGGTGGGCGGGATCTCGTCTGGGGCGCTCTACGAGGCCCGCTATTTCGGCAAGCGGGTCGAGTACTTGCTAGCGCCCACTCGAGCCTTCGCGGGTGAGGGATCGGACCTGACCTACGGTGGGGAGAAATATGTTTCGATCTTCGGGCACTACTTCGACCCGAGCTTCTGGAGCCAAGTCCTGTCGCCGGCGGTGCCGACCCGGCGAACGGCGGAGCTTCGACTTTCCGAACGTATCAACCGACTCCGCGACGCTTTCAATCTCTATTGGGCGTACCCACGGCCGGGCGCTGACGCCTGACGCGAGACCGAAACGCCGGACGAGAGCGAGATGTCACCGATCGGGGAAGTGCTCGAGCAGCGCGTCGATGCCTCGAGCTCCCGCGAGTGTCACGATATTCTGCGGCTCGCCTCGTTGTCGAAGCTTCTGCCAGACCACGGGACGGACTCGCCGCGGGTAGCCCCACACGTAAGACAAGAAACGCCGGTCCAAACGCTGGCCGGGCGCGCGGTGGCGCTGACCTTCGAGCACGAGCGACAGTCTTCGAGTGATGACCCGCCGCAAACAGGACAGCCGACCGGCTTCGATGACGATAGCGAGCTCCGCTCGAGGAGCGCGAAGCTCCAAGGTGCTTTCGTAGGTCCCGTCGATGAGCCACTCCTTCTCGGCAGCGAGCCCTCCGACGTGGTTGCGCCACGCCGGTGGGTCCATCCATCGATCGGGCCCCACCCAGAAGTGATCATCGAGCTCCACGTGATTCAGTGCGAGCTTCGGTGCCATACGCCGCGAGAGGTAGGTCTTGCCGGAGCCCGGGGAGCCGAGCACCAAGATCCGTCGAGCGGTGCTCAGGACGGTGGCGAGCGATTCTCGATCGTCGACCGATGTCGTCGAGGGCAACGCGAAGATCATTGAAACGTATTATGGCATCGACGCTCGAATCCCCTTTGCCCTCGTCGAAACCGCGACGAAGTCCGCGCCTCGCGGCCTTGGCGGTCGCATCGTTTCTGGTCGGGCTCGGGGCGGCGGAAGTACTGCTGCGAGTCTATGTGGCGATTCGGGAGGAGCCGCGAGACTTGAGAAACTACATGACCCTCCTCTCCGGCGAAGATACCGGGCTGTACCAGCCGGACGCCGAGCGGCTGTACTCCCATGTTCCGGGCGTGCATCGGGGCGGACGGGTTCGGATCAACGAGGACGGGTTTCGCGATTCGATCTCGCCTTCGACCCCAAAGCGGAACGACGAGATCCGAGTGCTCCTCGTCGGTGGATCCACCACCTTCGGTATCGGGCTTCCTGACGACGAGATCTGGGCGGCGAGACTGAAGCGTTTGCTCACGGAGGCGATGAAGCCAATGTCGGTCGAAGTGATCAACGCGGGGGTGGGAGGCTATACGACCGCCGAATCGTTGAAAGCTCTCGAGACTCGCGGATTGGCCTATCTGCCGGATATCGTCGTCATCGGCCACGTTTATAACGATGTGAACGCGAGGACGGTGAAAGATGATTTTCGGTCGGACTACTCTCATTACCGGCCGGCTCGGTGGCGGCCGGACGACCGACCGTCATGGCTCGCGTGGAGCTTTCTCTATAACTTGTACCGGGTGAAGCTCACCGACGCTCGCTTCCAAGGCAGTATCTACTACATGACGGTTCGCGACTTCGACGGAGACGTCTATTACGGTCGTGGTGACATGGCCGAGCGTCTGAGGCGTCTGGACGAGACCGACACGAGCGTCTTCTCCGAGAACCTGACCCGGATCGTGGAGCTCTCGAGAAGCGTGAACGCGCTACCGGTTCTTCTGACCGGGCCACTCTCGCCGAGCGCATGGCCTTCGATGGAGAGGGGCGTCTCGGAGGGAAACGATGCGATCCGGGCACTGGCCCGAGAGCGTGAGACGGCTCTCATCGATCTCGCCGCGACGTTCCCGGCCGACGATCCGAGCTTGTTTCGCTCCGAGACGGACCCGATGCACATGAGCGCCGCGGGGGCGAGGGTGCGGGCGGAGCTGGTGGCGTCGGGATTGGTGCCACTGCTGCGACGCCGCTACCACGAGATCGCTCCTGTACAATGAAGACATCCCCCAGAGACGAGGCTCAGTGAGTCCGATGGATAACAGACCGCCGAAACCGAAAGAGTTTCAGGAGCTTCTCGATCGTCAGCCCTACGACGTCGAGATGGACGGACTACGTCTCACCGTGGGGGTTGACGTCTTTCCTCCGGATTTC
>JAJCXL010000576.1 GCA_029263435.1 Acidobacteriota bacterium
CGGCAACGTCGCCTATGAGCGCGGGGACCTCGAGGCAGCCGGTGAGCACCATCGGCAGACGTTGCGTTGGTTCGAAGAGCTCAGCCCGGAGAGCCTGACGGTCGCGACCAATTTGCTCCTGCTCGGAGATATCGAAAAAGAACGGGGCACCCTCGACGAAGCCGAGGGATTCTACCGGCGCGCGTTGGATATTCATCGACGCCTCGCGCCAGGGAGCATCTTCGAAGCGGAAGCGATGTCACGACTCGGGGCGGTGGCTCACGCGCGTGGGTCGTTCGGTGCTGCCAGAGCCCTCTTCGAGGACGCGCTCGCGCTTCGTCGCCAGGTCGCACCGGGAGGGCTCGCCGCGGCCGAAAGCCTCTTTCTCCTCGGCCAACTCTTCGCGGACGAGGGTGAGCTCACGATGGCCATGAACTACTTCACCGAAGGCCTCGCCATCGAGCGCCGGCTCGCGCCCGAGAGTACTTCGACGGCGAGGACGCTCCACGCGATGGGTCGGGTCCGGTTAGCAGAAGGAGACACTCGACGCGCTATCCCGTTATTGGTCGAGGCCGTCACGTCGCTGGAGTCACAGCAGGCGCGCCTCGGCGGATCTCAGGAGACGAGGTCTTTGTACGGCGCGCGTCACGAGCGGATCTTCAAAGACGCCGTCCAAACGCTCTTCGGGTCCGGCCAGAACGAAGACGCGTTCGAACTTCTGGAGCGCTATCGTGCGCGGGTATTGCGAGAGCTCCTCGCGGGGCGAGATTTACTCGCGGACGAGCTCGCCACGGAGATCCAAAGCGAGCGGCGTCGCATTCATCGAGACTATGACCGAGCGCAAGCCGAGCTCGCGTCGCTTTCGAGCCGAGACTCCGACCAATCGATCGCGACGCTCCTCTCGACCCTGCGCAAGTTGAGAGAGGAACGAGACCAGATCAACAGCCGGATCCGAGCGAGCTCCCCGCGTCTAGCCGCACTCGAAGACCCAAACCCGTTGGACACGAATGCGGCCCAGGCGAAGCTCTCACCAGGCCAGCTATTGCTTTCGTTCGCCGTCATGGAATCCGAGACGCTGCTCTTTTCTCTCACCGCGAGCGCCAAGCTCCAAGTGTTCTCGCTCCCCATCGGCGAGGCCGCACTGCGCGACGAGGTCGAGCGCTTCCGACAGCTCGTCGTCCATTCCACGCGCGCCCAAGATTCACGCCCGGCCCTTCTCGCTTTGTCGAAGAGCCTCTATCGCGAGCTACTCGCACCCGTCGACGCTCTCATCGACAGCGCGACCCGGCTCCTGATTCTCGCTGACGGGCCGCTCCACGTTCTCCCGTTCGCGGCGTTGGTTCGTGACAAAAGCGAAGATCGATTTCTGGTGGAAGATGTGCCCCTTCACCACGCGGTCTCGTTCACGACCTATGCGGAGCTCGTCGACCAACCCCGACCACGTGCCTCACGAGGCGTCGTCGCCTTTGGCGATGCAGTAGATTCCGACAGACCCTCCCTACCCTACTCACGTGAGGAAGCAATCGCGGTGGCGCGCTTGTTCGGCGACAACGGCGAGGTCTACCTCGGAGCCGACGCGACCGAGGCTCGCGCGAAGTCGCTCCAGGAGGCGCGCTACGTCCATTTCGCCTCTCACGGCGTGGCGGATGACCGCTCGCCGCTCGACTCCTACCTCGCACTGAGCCCCACGTTTCGCGAAGACGAGCGGCATGAGAACAACGGCCTCCTCCAAGCGTGGGAGATCTTCGAACAAGTTCGTTTGCAAGCTGAGCTGGTGTCGCTCTCGGCGTGTGACAGCGGTCTCGGTCGAGAGCTCGGCGGCGAAGGACTCATGGGATTGACCCGTGCGTTTCACTATGCCGGCGCCCGCTCTATCGTTGCCTCGTTGTGGAGAGTCTCGGATCGCTCCACGGCGGCTCTCATGGTGCGCTTCTATGAAGGCCTCGCGGAAGGTCTCTCCAAAGACGAAGCACTCCGGAGAGCACAGATCGACTGGATCCAAGGACGCATCTTGCCGGACGGAAACGACGATTTAGGGCTCCTCGAACGACTCGATCGCTGGTGGAACGGGAATGGCTCAGTGCGATCGAACGAGGCGAGCTCGCTCGAGCCCTCCCTCCCGTTTCACTGGGCGGCTTTTCAGCTCAGCGGCGACTGGCAATAGCTCTCATTCGATCGTGAACGTGAACGGGCCAAGCTCGGCGCCTTGCACCGGGCCTTCGACCGAGACCAGCCAATAGTAAGACTGGGCGGCCAGATCGCGGGCCTCCGGAGGCAGAGCCATGGAGCGTTGCTCCGTGCGAGCGCTTTGCCACAGGAGCGAACCGTCGAAGCCGTACAGCCGGACCACGTAGCCGGTCGCCCCTGCTTGGCTTGGCCAAGACAATGTCGCCGGCGCCGCTCGCAGAGTCTCACCTTGAGCCGGCGACGTGGTCTCGCCCAGAGGCCCCCTGAGAACATCCGTCGCAGGTCGTGAAGAGGAGAAGAAATAAACACCGACCGACAGCGCGAGCACGGCTGCGGCCGCGAAAGCGGAGATCCTCGCGACACTGCGACGCCGTGAGATCAGGTCGGTTCGAGCCTCTTCGTGGAGCGCGCTCGCGAGTCGAAAGTCTTCTGCGCATGAACGACACCCTACGACGTGGTCGGAAACGGCGGCGCGCTCGTCCCCTTCGAGCTCCCCCATGGCGAGCCGTACGAGGAGCTCCTTCGCGGGGCAGGCCTCGGAGCTCGCCGTCATCACGTCGTCTCGATAGACGCGGCGCAAAGCCTCGAGCTCCCTCTCGTCGCTCACGGGGTCTCCTCGCCCTTGCCCTTGCCGGCCGCGAAGGTCGAGGCGAGCGACTCCATGCTGCGATAGACCCGGTGCCGCGCGACCGACTCCGACCAACCGAA
This sequence comes from Acidobacteriota bacterium, assembly GCA_029263435.1. Taxonomy (GTDB): domain Bacteria; phylum Acidobacteriota; class Vicinamibacteria; order Marinacidobacterales; family SMYC01; genus JAJCXL01. The sequence continues at coordinate 2,875 of JAJCXL010000576.1, forward strand.
CAGCGTCGCAATCTCGCGATGATTGAATCCCGCCAAGTGAGCGCGGACCGCGCGGGACTCGTCGGGCCCCAATGTCAATAGCGCCTGCTCGATGAATCTCGCTCGTTCGGTCGGCGTGAGACCGCTCGCGACGGAGACCTCAGGCGATGGCAGCGTCGTCTCGTCGAGCGGTACGGGGTCAGGACCCGCTCTGCGGATGAGTCTCCAAGCCGTCGTCAACGCCACCTTATAAATGTAGGAGGCCGGATGGTCGATCTTTTTCCCGGATTGGAGCCGTTTCCACAGCGCAAGGCGCACTTCCTGCTCGATGTCGGGAACCAGCTCGAGATGCTTTTGAGCGCACACCCGGCGAGCAGCGGACGACATCAGCCGAGCGTAGCGCGTGACCAGATTCTCGAACTCCGTCGACACCCTCTTGCGGGCCTCCGTTCCGACATCACGGCATCATATAGAATTCCCGTTCAATGGCGCATCCCTCGCTTCCTTCGATCGACGCGATTCGAGCGGCCCGCGAGCGGCTGGCTCCGCTCATCCGTCATACACCGCTCGTGCCGGCACCCGAGCGATTCGACGCCGCCGGGCTCCACCTCAAGCTCGAGACGTTTCAGCCGATTGGCTCCTTCAAACAACGAGGCGTGGTCAACGCCGTCGCCGCGCTACCGGAGGAGGAGCGAGCGAAGGGACTCAGCACGGTCAGCGCGGGAAACACCGCCCAAGCCCTTGCGTGGGCGGGCAGGCACTTCGGGGTCCCCGCTCGCAGCTTGATGCCGGACACCGCGCCTCGTACCAAGATCGAAGCGGTCGAAGCTCTCGGGGGTGAGCCGGTGTTGGTGCCCGTGGCGGAGGTCTTCGCTTTTCTCAAAGAGCACCGATGGGAGAGTGAGCCTTACGCGTTCGTTCATCCGTGGACCAACCGCGACGTGATGACCGGGCATGGAAGCCTGGGGCTGGAGCTGCTCGAAGACCTCCCCGACCTTCGCACGGTCTATGTCCCCGTCGGTGGCGGAGGGCTGCTCGCCGGAGTCGGGGCGGCGCTCAAAGCTTTGTCACCCGATATTCGCATCATCGCGGTCGAGCCGGAGGGGTGTCCAGCGTTTCACGAGAGCCTCCGAGCCGGACGTCCGGTAGAGGTCGAATGTCACACCATTTGCGACGGCGTTGCGGTGCCCTACATGACGGAGGAGATGTTCCCCGTCCTTGCGGAGCTCGTCGAAGCGACGCGTCTCATCTCTGAGCGGAACGTCAGAGCGGTCGTCCGAGAGCTCGCGATGGCGGGAAGGCTCGTCGTCGAGCCATCGGCGGCGCTGTCGGTCGCCGCCGCCTTGCAAGAGCGTGATAGCGCGACCAGCCCATCGGTCGCCATCATCACCGGGGGCAGTATCGATCGCGACAAACTCGTCGATATCCTCACGGATGACCCCGCACCGAATTTTTGGTGAACCTTCGGAGCGCTCTTGTCGTCTAAGGGATCAAGATCGAGGAGGAGTCTCATGAATCTGTCCACCCGGACCGCTACAACCGTCGCCGCCTTCGTTACCGCTTTCGCGGCGGTGTCTTTCGGCGAAGCTCGAGAGACATTCGAAGAGGTAGTCCCGCTATCTGCCGGCGGCACCTTCGAGATCGACAACAAGAATGGCAGCATCACCATCAAGACCTGGAACGAAGGGAACGTCCGCATCGAGGCCGAGAAAGTCGCAAAGACTCAGGACGCCCTCGATGACATCGAGATCGATATCCAAGGCTCGGGTGACAGCGTGCGGGTCGAGACCCACCATCCGCGAAACAGGCTCTGGGGCGGCGGCGGAAAAGTCAGCTATGTGATCACCGTGCCATCGGAAGCCAACGTGCGTGCAAGCACCGCGAACGGCTCGCTGACAATCGACGGCGTCCAAGGGAAGGTCGATGCGAGCTCGGTCAACGGGAGTGTCAAGGTAGCCGATGTCGTCGGCGTCATGGACGTCTCCACCACGAACGGCAGCATTCGCGCCGACTACGCTCGCGCGTTGGATGGTCGGCACAGGTTCAAGACGACCAACGGATCGGTACGGGTGTACTTACCCAACGATGCCGGTGGAGACTTCGACGCAAAAACGGTCAACGGACGGATCGAAGTCGACTTCCCGACGAACTTGACCAGCTCGGGCCGGCGGCATCAACGTGGCAGCTTCGGCAGCGGCGGTGGGTCCTTCGACATCAGGACCGTCAACGGCTCGGTCAAGATCCTGCAGAACTAGTGGCTCGTTACTGAATGTAGCCTAGGCTCCTGAGGCGCTCGAGCTCTTCGGAGTCCATCGATTCCGCCGCTCTGGCATCGTCGAGCCGCGCCGCCACGGCGAACTTGCGCCAACCGTCCAGTTGAACCGCGAGCTCTTGGACTCGATCCCTGTGCTCCGACGCGACGTCGCTCAGATTCAGAGGATCTTCGACGTGGTCATAGAGCTCGAGGCGCGGTTCACTATCCTTCTTCGGGTCCACGATCTCCACCAGCTTCCAGCCATCCCAGATCAAAGAGGTCATGACCAAGCCGTCGTCGGAAATGGCTTCCGTGATCGCGGGCAGCGCTCGCGCTTGAAGTGAGCCACTAAAAAACGGGACGAGGCTGCGCCCCTGATGGGTGTCAGCGGCCGATAAACCTGAGAGGTCGAGTAGCGTCGGGACGAGATCGATTGTCTGGACGGTCTGGGTCACATCCGATGACGCCGCCACGAATCCGGGCCCCCACAACAGCATCGGGACCCGATTGAGCTCTCCGTAGGGTGAGTGTCCGTGGAAGTGCTCGCCGTGCTCCAAGAACTCCGTGCCGTGATCGCTCACGACGCCGACGAGCACACGATCGGAGAGCTCGAGCTGTTCGAGCTTGGCGACGAGTCGCGACAACGCAGCATCCATCCCTAGAATGGAGCCGTCATAGCCGGCCTTCTCCAGACGGACGAACTCCTCCGGATCGATCGCCGCCGCTTCGAGCTCCTCCAACGAGGCCATGCCGAACCGTCGTAGAGGGCCGGGAGGAATTCGGTCTCGCACTTGCTCCACGAGCGCGTCGAGCCGGTCCATCTCGCCAGGCTCCGCGAAAGCGGTCTCGAACTCGGGCGTCGGTCGAAATGGACTATGAGGATCGGAGACGTGCAGCAATGCGAAGAAAGGCTCTTGGTGATGGCCGTCGAGCCAATCGCTCAAGCGATCCACGGCTTCGGACGCTCGCTTGAACCCTCGTCCTAGCGAGCGCGACTCATGGTACTCCTCGTAGCCTTGATGAAGGTTCGTGTTCTGGCCTACCCAAGGGATCGAGGCAACGCCGAACGTTCGATAGCCCGCCGAGCGATAGGCCTCGGCCACCGTCTGGGCCGACGCCGGGAGTCGGTCGGGAATGTCGACCACCGTATGGGTCGTTGGATAGAGCGACGATTGAATCGCAGTGACAGAGACCTTGGTCCATGTGCCTTGACTGACCGTATCGGTAAATCGCACTCCCTCATCCCCGAGACGGGTGAGCGTCGGCGCGGTATCGCGGCCGTAACCATGAAACGGTAGATGGTCGGAGCGTAGAGTGTCCGTGATGACGAGGATGACGCCTCGAGGCTTCCCATTATCGTCGAGCGATGTGGAGCGAATGACGGGAGACCCCCAAAATCCGAGCGCGCCAGGAGCACCCTCTGAAAGCGATAGGGCCACTTCGACCCGCTCGCCCGCGAGCGACTCCAAGTCCAAGATCAGTGGCTTCCAGACCCGCGGTTCCATCGTCTCGGTCGAGGTCGATCGCGGCTCGGCCCCGTCAAGGGGGGTCACTTCGACCGTGAACCGCACCGGGCTGTCATCCGTCGTCGCGACCGCGAGATCGAGTGAGGGGCTCGCGGGCAAGACCAACTGGAAACGCACGGATTCCGGTGCGCGACTTACGATCGACTCTCGATAGATGTCCGACATACCGTGCCAGCCGACTCCGGAGGGAATCGAGCTCAGGTATTCATCGCGGAACACGAGGCGCACGGAATCGATCGCGAACTCCGCGTCGCGCTCGTCCGTCGGTACGATCAGGATGCGATCGAGCGTGCTCGCTTCTCGCGCGGACGGCGGACGGATCACGTAAGTCCGCATTTCGTCGCCCGGCCGCACCGGTGTGGCGAGGACCCGTGTTTCGTTCTCGATGGCCCGCGGAACGACGAGGGTCGGCCCATCGTCGAAGAAAACGCTCATCCTAGTGCCGCCCGAGACCCTGGCTCGGATCTCCACGGAGTGAAGTAGCTCATCGCCCGAGATCTCACCGACGCGCTCCGCCACCAGAACCGGCTGCGCCGATGTGGCCCGCCCCCGGAGCTCGCCGTCCTCGAGTCGAATGTCCGCGCCACGCACGACCTCGAACGGCGACGGGTCCGCGCCATCGAAAACCCACTCCGTACGTGGAGTGTCAGCCAAAAGCTCCGGGGTTGCGATGACGCTGGCAGCCGCGAACTGATCGACGAGGCGAACAGGCTCACGCGAGAGCTCGGGCCCGCGACAGCCCGCAGCAATAACTAGAGAGAGCCAGACGAGGGGCACGACGCGAGCGTGAGTCTGCCCGCGCCGTGCCATCATCAAGCCCTAGGCGATGAGGGGTGCGATGACGAGGGCGACGACCGACATTAACTTGATCAAGATGTTGATGGCCGGACCGGCGGTATCTTTGAAAGGATCGCCGACGGTGTCTCCGACGACCGCGGCCTTATGGGTATCGCTTCCTTTGCCGCCGAGGTT
>JAJCXL010000577.1 GCA_029263435.1 Acidobacteriota bacterium
TCGTTGTTTTGCCAACCCCGGTCGGTCCGAACAACGCGGTCAGCCTGCCCGCACGGGCCCGGCGGACAGGAAGCATGGATTGGAGTGTCGTCTTGACTGCGGATGTGAGCTCTCGTCGGTCGGCCGCTGGGCCACAGGTGCTGCGCGCCGTCCGCAGAACGGTCGCCGCGAGCATGGCATCGATGTCATTCGCCACCATCTCCGAGTACAACGAGCGGTACACTCCGTCGAGCGCGAAATCCTCCGGCGCCGGCTTGCTCGCGATGAGCTGCAGCACCACCCGCCGGAGCACATCGAGACGAGCCGTGAGCTCGGAGAGCTCATCATTTCCTTCGGGGCTCTTCGGGCCGACCTCCGAGGAAGTGGACTGGACCGCGGTGGGTGCCGAGGGCATGGGGTCGACCAATACCGGTGCCGACATGGCGTCGACCGGCACCGGCTCCGGCTTGGGCTCGCCCCGCCGAGGTCCGTACATCTCGTCGAGCCCGCCCTCATCCCAGTCGACGGCCGCTACCATCTCGACATATCCGCCGCGTCCATTGACCTCGGCGTCGAGCTTCGAGGTGGAGAGAATGACCGCTTCCTCGCCAAGCTCACGTCGAACCGCGCCGAGAGCGTCGCCCGCGGTTGCCGCCCTGAACTTCTTTATCTTCATCGTGCCACCTGCCCGAGACTGGCCACCTGCACGCCCGGAGGGATCTCTTCACGGGAGAGCACCGGTAGATTCGGCAGCACTCTCTCCATGAGACGCGCGAGGTGGAAGCGAAGAGTCGCACCGCACAAGAGCGCCGAGACCTGTGTGGGCATCACGGTCTCGATGGCACTTCCGACGGCAGTTAGAAAAGTGTGGCTCTGGTTGGACGACAGGGCGAGACTGCTGCCTTGTTCGGTCCTCATGATGCTCTGAATCAGCTCACGCTCCAGCTCCGGACCGAGACTGACGACCGGCAACGTCCCGTCGCTCGTGCGCAGCGGTCGAGTGATGGCTCGTCCGAGCGCCTGACGCGCCGCTTCGGTGAGCTCGACGATGTCCCGGTTCACCCCGAACTGGTTTCCGAGGGCGTCGAGAATGGCGGGCAAATCGCGAATCGACACCCGCTCTCTCAGTAGATTCTGAAGAACCCTCTGGACATCGCCCAAAGAAAGCTGTTTGGGCACGAGCTCCTCGACCAGTTTCGGGTGGGTCTCCGATACGACGTCCAGGAGCGCTCTCGTCTCCTGCCGCCCGACGAGCTCCCAACCGTGTTTACGGATCAGCTCACCGATATGAGTCGTCAGCACGGTCGGCGGATCGACGACGGTGTAGCCGGCCGCCTGAGCACGCTCACGCTCGGACGCGGAGACCCACCAGGCCGGGAGTCCAAAGGCCGGCTCTTCGGTCGGAGTGCCCGGCAAACGCTCGCGCGCACCCCCTGCATCCATCGCCAGGAAGCTCCCCGGGACCAGCTTCCCCCGTGCGATCTCGGCACCTCGAAGCAGCACGACATATTCGCGCGAGTCGAGCTTGAGATCGTCCACGATGTGAATCTGGGGCACGATGAATCCGAGGTCCGAAGCGATCTGTCGGCGGAGCGAGCGCAGACGCGTCAGCAGGTCGCCTCCCTGAGTCTCATCCATGATCGGAATCAGCCCGTATCCGATCTCGAGACCGAGAGCGTCGACCCGCAATAGATCTTCCAGACGCTCGCCGGGCGCTTCCGAGCTCGTCGGCTCGGGTGCGAGCTGAATCTCAGGAGCCTGCGCGCGTCGATAGGAGAGATAGGCCGCGGCGCCGAGCATGAAAGAGACCGCAAGAAAGGAGACCTTGGGAAGACCGGGGATCAACGTCAAGGCAACGAGTGCGCCCCCGCCCAGCGCCAGAGGGCGTGGGTTGATGAACAGTTGCCCGGCGATGTCCTCTCCGAGAGTGCCTCCCGACGACGCGCGGGTCGTGACGATGGCACCTGCGACGGAGATGAGAAGAGAAGGAATCGCGGTGACCAGCCCGTCTCCGATCGTCAGTACCGTATAGGTCGCCGCCGCTTCGGCGACCGTGAGTCCGTGGTCGAGCATCCCGATGGCAAAGCCGGCGAGAATATTGATGACGGTAATCAAGATGGAAGCGACGGCGTCTCGTTGGGTGAAGCGGATCGCACCGTCCATCGCGCCGTAGAACTCGGCCTCCTGAGTGATCTCCTCGCGACGTTGCTGAGCCTGACGCTCGGTGATGATACCGGCATTGAGGTCGGCGTCGATCGCCATTTGCTTACCGGGCATGGCATCCAGGGTGAATCGCGCGGTGACCTCGGAGATGCGGACCGCACCGTGATTGATCACGACATACTGGATGGCGATGAGCACGATGAAGACGACGACGCCGACGACGTAGTTGCCTCCTACGACGAACTCTCCAAAGGCTTCGATAACGCGTCCGGCCGAGGACGTCCCGTTGCCGCTCAGGAGAATACGTCTGGTCGAAGCGATATTCAGAGAGAGCCGGTAGAGCGTCGTAAGCAGAAGGAGCGAGGGAAACACCGAGAACTGAGTCGGGTGCAACACGTAAGTCGCGACCACTAGAACCACGAGCGAGAGCGCGAGATTTCCGGAAACGAGCAGATCGAGGAATACCGCCGGTATCGGGACGATCATGACCAGCAAGATCCCGATGATGCCCGCAGGCGCCATGAGATGCGCATAGCGGTCCAGCTCGGGTAGCAACCGATCCGCCTGGCCTTCGAGCGACGTCAATTTCACCGGCAGCTTCCCATCAGACTCTCAACGCCCGAACCCGGACCAGATGGGCGAGCACTTCCGCAACGGCTTTGTAGAGCTCGGCCGGAATGATGGAGCCGAGCTCGACCGTGTAGAGAGCGCGCGCGAGCGGTGGGTCCTCGTAGATGACGACTTCGTGAGCGCGCGCGCGTTCGCGGATTCTCTGAGCGAGCTCGCCTTTGCCTTTCGCGACGACCCGCGGGGCGGGCGCCGTCTCGGAGTCGTAGACGAGAGCGACGGCCACGTGAGTGGGGTTCGTGATGACCACGGTCGCCTGCTCGACCATCGCCATCATGCGGCGCTTCGCGGCGGTGCGTTGAATCCGGCGAATACGCGCTTTGATCTGGGGGTCTCCCTCGAGCTGCTTGTGCTCTTCTTTGACTTCCTGCTTGGTCATCTTCAGCTCGGTCTCGTGCTGCCGATGGTTCAGGACGTAGTCGATGACGCCGATGAGAATGAAGATGAGCGACGCCCTCGCGAGCAACCGCATGATGAGCATGCCCACCCAGCTCGCCAGCGCCGTCACTTCCATCGAGGGAAGGCTCGGCAACCGGGCGAGCTCCGGACCGAGGACACTCACCCCGGAAAGAGCCAATGCGGCGAGGCCGATGACACCCCGAGCGAGGTTCGCTCCGCCGCTCGGCTTGAATATGTTCATGAGCTTCGAGATCGCGAACAAGCGTTGGAAGTTCGGAGTGAACGGCTCGAAAGTGAAGACGGGGAGCGCCTGGGCTACCGCGCCTCCCACACTGAAGCACAAAGTCAGCGCCATGAACGGTAGACCGAGCTGGCTCGCGCGCAACATCGCCGTCGCTGCGAGCTCTTCGACGGGCGTCGAAAGATCGGCCGAGTTGGAGAAGAAGAACGCCATCACTGACAACATCTCCGTCTTGACCCGACCTCCCAACCACCAGATCGCGACCACCATGGAGACGAAAGCCAACGCACCCGAGACCTCTCGGCTGCGAAAGACTTGACCTTTCTCACGAGACTTCTTTCGCTTTTGCGGTGTTGCCTTCTCAGTTTTTGAGTGTTTGCTCGTGCTCACGGGGTCACCGCCATCATTCGCGACGCGCCGAGAAGAAGCTCAGGAGCCTGAGCGAGCCACGCCATGGCCGGCCCCGCAAACGCTTTGAGACCGAGACCCAATATCGCGAATCCGAACCAGGCTTTGAGCGGCATACCGAGCATCATCATCGGGATCTGAGGGACGATACGGTTTCCCAATGCGAGCAATACATCGACGAGAAACAGAATCGACGCGACGGGTGCGGCGAGCCGCAGTCCGGCCTGGAACATGTGACCGGTGGTGGCGAGCACCTGCCGCACGACGTCTCCGGTGACCGTCATGGCGCCAACCGGTAACAGCTGATAGCTCTGAACGACCGCCGAGAGGATATGGCGATGGCCGCCGATCCCGATAAAGAGAATGAGCCCGACATATTGATACAAAGCGGGGCCGAGTGAGCTCTCCGATTCCGCGCCCGGATCGATGATGCGCGCCATCGAGAGTCCAATGCCGAAGCCGGCGAGCTGACCCGCGAGTTGAAGGCCGGCGAAGAGCAGGCTCACCAGTCCACCGAGAAACAGACCGGTCAAGAGCTCTTTCGCGACGAACATGACGAGTGTCGATGTCGCGGCGATCTCGACCGTCGGCGCATAGATTGGATAGATCACTGACCCCAGAGCGAGCGCCAACCCACCGCGGATCAAAGCCGGAGACGCGCTCGTCGAGTAGAACGGGACGGTGACGAAAAAGCCCGCGAAACGCGCGGTCAGCACGATCAGGGTCGGCAGATGAAACGCGAGAAGGGGCAGCTCGAGAGGCATCGTCTAGCAGCCGATCGATTCCAGACGCGTTTTCACCATGGGCTGCTTGTGTCCCATCCCAGAAGTTCGTTGCATGAAGGTCGAGGTCATTTTGTGTGCCGGCAAGGCGTGACGACGACGCCATATCGGGGCATATTTCGACCGCCTTGCGCAGCGAGCCTGCGAGCGGAGGGCTAGGCCGAAGGCCGAACTGCCAACAAAGTTCAAAACGCTGCCAGCGCGCAAAAGGGGCCGAGATTCATGTGACGAATTTCTGGGACAAGACACTAGCGCACCACCGACGGGATGTACTCGTAGAGCCTGATGGTGAAGCTCGTCAGACCGCGGAGCATCCAAGGTAGTGCCAGATAAGCGGCGACGATCATCGCGACGATACGAGGAAGCAGCGACAAGGTGCTGTCTTGGATGGACGTCACGACCTGGCCGATGCTGACGAACAAGCCGACCGCGAGGCCCGCGAGCAACGTCGGAGCGCTCACGAGCAGCATGATCTGAATCGTCTGTTGGATGAGACCCACCACCATGCTCTCACTCATACGCGCGCTCCGAGTCCGAGACGATTCGCCATCAGCTACACTCCGAAGCTCGTCAAGAGCGACCCCACCACGAGGCTCCATCCGTCGACGAGCACGAACAAGAGGATCTTCACGGGTAGAGAGACCACGACCGGCGGCATCTGAAACGTGCCCATCGAGAGCAGCACGGTAGCGACGACCATGTCCACCACGAGAAATGGCAGAAACAGGACGAAGCCGATCCGAAAAGCGGTCTCGAGCTCCGAGATCATGAACGCCGGCACGAGCACCCGAGTGGGCACGTCGTCGAACGTCGCCGGCTGTGAGGCCCCACTCGCGCGGAGAAAGATCATCAAATCCTTCTCGCGGGTATGAACCTTCATGAACTCTCTGAGCGGCGCCATCGCGCGTTCCAGACCCTCCGCCGCATCAATCTCCTGATCGAGCACCGGCACGATCGCATCGCGATGGATAGTCTCGAGTGCGGGCGTCATGATGAAGGCCGTCAGGAACAAAGACAGGCCGACGAGGATCGGATTGGGAGGCATGCTTTGGGTACCCAATCCTTGACGGAGCAAGTTGAAAACGATGATGAGCCTCGTGAAAGACGTCATCGACATCAGAATCGCGGGCAGAAAAGTCAGAACCGTGAGAAGAACGACGATCTGGATCGGCGTCGACAGCGTCGTCGGATCGGCCCCCAAAGGAAGCCACATCGCGGTTCCGCCGGAAGGAGCGACCGGGGGCTGCATCTCTAACGCCAGCCTCGACCGAGTGCGGAGGAAAAGACCGCGCCGAATCCGGAGCGGGTCTCAGGTACTGCTTCCGAGCTCGCGCTCTCATCGACGACGGAGGCGGCGCTCGTCCGACTCTCGACCGGAGCGCGAGAATCGGCGCGTACGGAGGCGTCGTCCTCCGTTTCCAGCCGACTGATCAGCTGTACGCTCTGGGGAGTAACTCCGACGAGGAGGCGCTCGTTTCTGGCTTGAACCATCACGATGGCTCGCTTGTCGCCCAAGGGTAGGCTCGCGATCATGCTCAGCTCGCGCGCGCCGCCGCGACCCCGGCCGAAGCCCGAGCGCCTCTGGACGAAGGCCGCCACTCCCAAAAGAGCAACCATCGCGACGATCAACCATCCAATCGTCGAGCCGCCATCAAAAGCGAGCGCTCCCGTGGAGACGTCTCCCAGTGCCCCACCGGGCGAGGCGAGCTCCCCCACTGCGTTAGGCTCCATCGCACATCTCCGTGAGTCGCAGCAAGACTTTCGAGTCCGCGACCATGACGTCCGCGTGGCCGAAAGGCACTCCGTTCAATCGGAGTCGCAGGTCCTCACCGACCGGGCTGTCGACGACGACGACGCTGCCTTGAGTCAAAGCGAGAAGGGCTCGCAGTCTCATCGCTGTCCCACCGAGCTCGCACGACATCTGGAGCCGCACGTCGTGGTGACGGCTGAGGATGCGTGCGAACGGGCTCTCCGTGTCACGCGCCGCGGGCGGGTCGGTGGTGACCGTCAGCGCCTCCGCCTCCGGCGGTACCGAAAGCGTCGACTCAGCGGTGAGCTCCGCCGGCTCGTCAGTACTGGATGATGAATTCGGTAAGGAGGACATCGAGGATCCTAGCGCCGTTGAGGTTCGGCGTCAGTAACTGCGTCAGCTCCACCCGAAAAGCGTCCTGCCCTTCGAGGTTCTCGAGCTCCGCGGATGTCTTGGCGCGCATCAAGCTGAGTGCCACGTGCTGCGCTTTAGCGGTCGCGAACGTGCTCTCTTTGAACAGCGCGAGGTCGTCTTCCGTCGCGAAGACGAGCTCGATCCCCGCACGGGCGAGACGCCGCTGGTCCGTGTCCGCGAGGTTGACGAGAATCGGGGTCAAGGGATAAGCCACCGCGCTCGCGAACGAGGCCTGCGCCGGTGGAAGCGCTGGTGCGGCGACGGCAACCGGCGCAGCTTCGGACGCCGCGGCCTCCGGCGCTGGGCTCATCGAGCGATAGGCGAAAAATCCACCTCCACCGAGAACGACGGCGCCGATCCCAGCGATCGCCATCTTCGGGATTCCAGATTTCGCCTTCGCTGTGTCGGCTCCCCCGTCTTCGGCTTTCTCCATCTGAAGCTCTTCTTCCGCCATCCGATGCGCGCTCCTCGATTTCGTGGTTTTGTTTGGTTTCTTCTCCTAATAGCAAGAAGGCTGCCAACCGCACTCCTGTGGCAACTCGTTGAGAACACTAGGTTTTGGTCGGCGCCTCGGCCTCGTGTGTCAAAAGCGTTGGTGTGAGGTCGACAAGAGATTGACACCCCGCACGAGACCGCCTCACCTGACAAAAAAACGCCGGCGGCGATTGGGGGTCGCCGCCGGCGGTCTTCCGCGGGGGGGAGGAAAGAGCGAAAATTATCGTTTCAAATTGATCGCTTCGAGCAGTACCTCGTCGGAGGTCGTGATGATCCGCGAGCTGGCCTGATAGCCCCGCTGGGCGGTGATCAGCTTCACGAACTCTTCGGCGATATCCACGTTCGACATCTCGAGCGTGCCGCCGATGACTGTTCCACGGCCGCCCGACCCGGCGACCCCGAAACCCGGCTGACCCGATCCGACCGTCTCGACGAAGAGGTTGTTGCCGGTTCGGGTGAGACCAGACTGATTGTTGAAGCTGGCGATGGCGAGCTGTGCCAGCTGCACCGTTTGACCATTGGCCAGGATCCCTTCCAAGACGCCTGTGCCGTTAATGTTGAGTTGGGCGATAGGAGCGGCGCCAATTCCGTCCTGGATCGGCGGCCTAATGTCGGATCGGCTGGCGAAGCCGGTAAGATTGAACGAGCCATCCGGGTTGACGATATCCCAGGTGAAAGTGTTCTGGTTTGCGCCATTGGCCCACTGGTTGGCCCCCATGGCGATGACGACGTCTGCGGGAGGGGCTCCGTCGACTCCTGTCGCCGCATCGAGAACACCGGCGCCGTCGAACGCAACCGTACCCGCTTGCAGCACGACCGGGGTTCCGGCGACTCCGCCTTGGATATCCGCGCCGTCTACCTCCACAGAGTAGTTCCACGCGCCCGGAGCGGTGTTCGTGTACACGACGTCCAGACTGTGAGAAGCGCCCAGGGAATCGTAGACGACCAATGAGGAGGTATAGGGTGATCCGGAAGTTGGGGTTGCGATCGCGTCCAGGTTCGTGTCGATCTGAAACGTTCCTGTCGGAACAGGATCGAAGATCCGCCCGATGGGGATCGTGATATCGGTAAGCGCTCCGGTTGGGGTGATATTTCCCGCCGCGTCTCTCGTCGTATAGCCCTGAACGCGGCTTCCGTCCGGTGTCCGAAGCAGGCCGTCCGTGTCGAGGCTCATATTCCCGGCGCGGGTGTAGAACCGACCGGTGGGACCGTCGGCGACGAGGAAGCCGCTTCCGTTGATCGCCACGTGCGTATCGATGCCGGTCGTCTGCAGACCGCCTTGGTTGAAGGCGGCATTGATCTCCGCCACTTTCGACCCCATTCCGATCTGCATCGAGTTGCCGGCGCCGTTGGTGCCGATGTTGGAGTGAAGGAAGTCCGCGAAGTTGACGGCATCGCTTTTGAAGCCCACCGTGTTGACGTTCGCCAAGTTGTTGCCAATCACGCTGATGTAGGTCGCGTTGCTGTTGAGGCCGCTGAGGCCGCTGAAGAATGATGTGAGCATCGATCTGCTACCCTTCCGTCGATTCTGGTGGTGAGGATTCTGCTGGGTCTGCTGAGTCTGCAGGTGAGGATTCTGCCGGGTCTGCTGGGTCTGCCGTTGAAGGTTCTGCCGGGTCTGCCGGTGAAGGTTCTAATTGTGTTTCTCGTGACTGGGTCAGCGCGAGGAGAGCCTCGGTCGAAGCCGAAATCTCCTCGAGCCGCTCGAGTGAGCTGAACTGCGCGAGCTGAGCGACGAAGGCCTGGTCCTTCAACGGTTCCAGCGGATCCTGATTCGCGAGCTGCGTCAGAAGAAGCTGCAAGAACGCATCCCGGTCGAGTCCTTGCGCTTCGGCGGCATCGGTGCCGAAAACCGCGCCCGCTCCTGATGCCTGCGAGCTACCGGTGGTTGCATTGATTTCCATGTCGCTGATCCTCCTTGCTGCCTTGCCTATTTGCAGCTTGCGTGCCACTGCCAACAAAGACCCTAAAGATCGAAAAGTCCCGGCCGATAGGGCTTCTGGTGAACCTATCCGCGGGGCGGCGGTAGGACGGAGTGCAGTTGCTGCCGGGCTGGGGTGCAAAGGCTGCCTGGTAGGCAACGCACGGAGGCAGGGCACGACGATCGAGAATAGAGAGAGAGAAGAGGGCCCCTCGGACGAGGGCTCGATGGAGAGGAGGAACTAGGAGGCGCGCGAAACGTCGCCGAGTCTGCGAAGCTTCTCGATCAACGTCGTTCGTTTCAAGCCGAGGAGGTCGGCGGCTTGTTTCTTGTTGCCTCCCGAGATCTCCAAGCTCTTCAAGATCAAGTCCCGCTCGAGCTGACTCACCACCGTGTCGAAATGAATCCCGTCATCCGGGATCGTCACGCTGGCGCGCTCGGCGCTAGGATCGATCAGGTCCATACCGAGGTCCCCGAGCTCGATGACACGCCGGTCGCGAGAAACGATCACGGCGCGCTCGAGGGTGTTCTCGAGGTGACGCACGTTGCCGGGCCATGAGTAGCGCGTCAGCCTCTCTTCGGCGTCGGTGGAGAGTGTCTTCAAGGACACGCCCAGACGCCGACTGAGCGATCGACAAAAATGGCGGGCGAGCAGGACGGCGTCGCGGCCTCTGGCGGAGAGCGGAGGCAAGCGCACGGGAAAAACCGAAAGCCGGTAATACAGGTCGGCCCTGAACTCTCCTCGCTTGACCTTGTCCTCGAGATCCGCGTTGGTCGCGGCAACGAGCCTTACGTCAACACTCCGTTCACGCGAATCACCCAGGCGGCGGAATCGAAGCTCTTGCAAAACTCGCAAGAACTTGGCCTGGAGCGACAAGCTCATGGTGCCGATCTCGTCGAGGAGGAGCGTTCCCTTATCCGCCATCTCGAAGACACCTTGACGTGAGGCGTCCGCGCCCGTAAACGCTCCGCGAACGTGCCCGAAGAGCTCGTCTTCGAGAAGATTGTCCGGTACGGCGCCACAGTGCAAGCTCACCATCGGGCCCGTCGCCCGCGGACTTTGCTCGTGTAGGTAGCGAGCGGCCAGCTCCTTGCCGGTGCCGGTCTCGCCGGTAAGCAAAACCGTTGTCGGTACGTTCGCGACGAGCTCGAGCTGCTCGACGACGTGGCGAAACGCCGGGCTGTCGCCCACCAAGACGGTGCCGCCACTTTGGGGCTCGACGCGCGCGCTGGAAAGAGCACTCTCCACCCGATTCACGAGATCTTCGGGCGCGAAAGGTTTCGGCAAAAAGTCGTAGGCGCCCAGCTTCATCGCTTGGACGGCATCCCCAATGGTGGAAGTTCCGCTCACCATGAGAAAGCGGACGAACTTGCCCGCCCCTCCGTGCCGAGAGAGTAGCCGCAGACCGGTCATGCCGGGGAGCTGAATATCAGCGATCACGGCGCGGTAGGATCTCTCGGTGAGCTTCTGATCGGCATCGAGCCCGTCTTGAGCGAAATCGAGCTGGTGGCCTTCTCGTGTCAGGCACGCCTCGATCAGTTTTCTAATCGATGGGTCATCCTCGACCACCAAAATCTCTTCTTGCTCTGACATCGAACCTCCGATCCGGGTTAGCTCACGGATGCAAGTTGCAGGCCAGGTCACGAGCGGAGAGCCATCAGCGCAAGTTACTATTTTTCAATAGTTTGAAACGAACTACACATTTTCAGGGTCGGAGGCGCGAGACGTCTTTGGGGGGTTCTTCCCCACGGCTCGTGACATCGCCGGACCGACGATCGAGCTGGATCCACTCAAGTCATTGAAACTAAAAGGCTAAACGGCCCACGCGGGTTTTTGCCTACGGCGGGGTAGTAAAACCCCCGCGCGGCGCGAGAGGGGCGGCTACTGATCGAGGACTTCTCGGACTTTCCGGGACAACGCGTCCATGGTGAACGGTTTTTGCAAGTACGCTCGTCCGAGTACCAGGTCTTGCTCACGAGCCACGACGCGCGCGGAGTATCCCGAGAGAAACAGCACTCGCATGTCGGGCCGAATGCGGTGGAGCTGGTCGAAAGCCTCCGGCCCTCCTAGCTCAGGCATCACCACATCCGCCAGCATCAGATGAATAGGGCCCGAATAAGTCTTCGAGACCCGAACGGCGTCGGCCCCGTTTTGGGCCATCAAGACCCGGTAGCCGCTTCTCTCCAGCACGATGCGGGTGAACTCCCGCACGGGCTCCTCGTCATCAGCAAGCAAGATCGTCTCGGGAACCCCGAGCGTGTCCGAGCCATCGGCTCGAAGCGACGCATCCGGGGCGGGCTCCGCGGCAGCCCACCGAACGCCGATCCGGACCTCACCGTCGCGTCGTGCGGACGTCACGTGGCCGCCGCAATGACGCGCCACCGAGCGGAGAGAGCCCACATCCACGGCTTCAGCGTCCGTCGCCGAGCGAGAGGAGCCGTCGCTGCGAGGCTTTCGCACGCTTTCCCAAGAGGCCGTCACGGTGAGAGACGGCGTCCGCAGCGGGCTCGACCGGAGAGAGGGTGACGTCTCGCCCCTGCTCTCGATAACGTTCGCGGTCTCGATGACGACGTGTCCGGGAGACGGGGACGGGTCCCGGGCGCACACGGCCGCTTCCTGAATCAGTTGCTCGAGGGTCTGACGGTCCGCCGGCACCCACACATCGTTTACGTCCAGACGCGTCTCGAGCTCATACTCGGCGCCGAGCAGGTGACCGACGAGCGGCACCATTTTCTTGACGACGACATTCAAGTTGGTCCGGTCGTTCGTCATGGCTGAAAAAACAGCGCCCCTCCGCAAACGCGTTCGTGCAATTCGACGTCAAAAGCCATCCGTGGCTATTCGGCATCCACGAGGCCACGCGCAATCGCGAATCGCGTCAGAGCCGAGGCTCGATGGATTCCCAACTTGTGCATGATGCGCTCTCTATGGCTTTCGACCGTTCGGACGCTCAGGACCAATCGTGCCGCGATCTCGCGACTGGTGTGGCCCAGCGCAACTTCCTTCAAGACTTCACGCTCTCGGGGAGTCAAGCGGGCGATGACATCGTCACCATCGACATCTTCACGCTGCCGCGCCACCAAGCTCGAGAGGTGGTCCGCGAAATAGCGACGACCCGAATGGACGGCTTCGATCGCCCTTACGAGCTCTTGCCCGCTCGCCGTTTTCGCGAGAAAACCTCGCGCCCCGCCGCGCAGAGCTCCGCGGATCGAGTCTTCGTCCGTCGCGGATGAGAAACACAAGACCCCGACTTCGGGAAACCTTCCCGTCAAGCGGCGCATCGCTTGGGTCAGCGGTCGGACGTCCATCACGACGACGTCACATGCGGGGCTCTGTTTCAAGACCTCATCGAGGCTGGCGGCGTTTCCGACCACCCGGATTCTGTCATTAGCGGAGAGAAAGACCTCCGCCCCGGTGCGAGCTACCGGATGCTCATCGAGCAAGAACACGCCAATCCTCCCGCTCACGTCCACCGACACCGTGTTGGTACTCAAAGTTGCCTACCCCTCGGATGGCCGCCCGCCACGACGCGGACGAGCCTACGGGTCCGTTCTCTATTAGTTATGCAGGGAACGCTCGATCCATTTCGCTCTTTCTCGATTTTTCTGTCGACAAAAAATGGCAGAGATGGGCGGAAGAGGTGCTACCGGCCAAGCGCCCCGGAAGGCAACTGCACCGTTCAGCCTAGCAGTCCGTGGTGAAAGTGGAGCGTCGCACCGAGAGGGGCGAGGAGCCCGGCTGACAAGGCGCGACGACGGAAAATATTGGGCATATTTGCGGGAGGAGCAACGCAGTCAGCCGGGATGCATCGCCCCTCGAATGCAGCCCCACTTTCACCACGGGCTGCTAGGGAGTCGCGACGCGGAAATCGAATCGGGCGACGGGCTCGGACGGGTCCGCACCGTAGAGCTCGACGTAGTAATCGCCGGGATCGAGGCTCGACATCGGCACCTCGAAGGCCAAGGAGATCCGCTCCACGGTCTCTATCGCGAGGAGCTCTCCCCGGGACCAGATCTCACGCGCGTCCGGGTCTCGAATCACGACCAGATAGCGCTCCGCGTCGTTCTCCGCCATGTCCAAGAGGAAAGAGACCGTCCCGACATCTCTCGACCTCGACAACGTCGGAAGCGTGCCGCGGCTTCGGAAGCGGCCCGTTTCCAGCACGAAAGCATTCTCCGGGACCGTCGCCTGCCCGAGCGCCGTCGTAGTGGCCACGGATCCTTCGGGGGACGGCGATGACAGAACCTGCCACCCCACCACCACCGCGAGCAGGGCCGCTGCTGCAGAGGCAAGAGCCCAGCGAAAAGAGAACGTCACGAGGCGGCTGCGCCCGTGCGGCGCCAAGGAAGCGTCAGGGACATGAGGAGATCTCGCGAGCTCGGTCGCGATCCATACCTCGTGGCGACGATCCGGTAACTTCGTCACGTACTCACGAAAGGCAGCCGCGTCCGACGCGCTCAGCGCGCCATCGGCGACCTCATCGATCAGCTCTTCCTCAACGCTCATAAGCTCGTCGAAAAGTGAGTCGTCGGCATTCAGCAAGGCGTTCTCGACGGCCTCCACCTCTACGGCCGAAGATCGCCCCAGGAGATAGCGCCTCAGCTTCTCCTGATTATCGTCCACGTTTCGCTTCATGACCGTCTATGC
>JAJCXL010000578.1 GCA_029263435.1 Acidobacteriota bacterium
CTTCGCTGTGGTGACGACCGTGGTGGTTCTCACGCTGGACTTTTGCGTTTGCTGGCTAGTGCACCAAGTGCGTCGCAACCGTGACGAATCCGAGGATTAAGCTGGACTCCTGACGTCTCGACGAACCTTCCACGTTTCGGGCTGCCGATGACACGCGTCCTAGACGCTGCCAGCCTAGAGGTGAGATGCCTACCGGAGCGGCGAGTTGCTCCGTCTCTGCGATATCGCTACACGCTCGCCGTAGCGCACGAGCCCGAAGACTTCGTGAACGAGTGAACCCGTAGCGGTGCTGGCTCGTATTCATGAACGAGATGGCTGCTTTCTTACTCTGGATACTCGTTCTCGTCGTTTGCTGGCCGTTAGCCCTTCTGGCCTTGATCCTCTATCCGCTCGTGTGGCTGCTCTCGCTGCCGTTTCGGCTGATAGGGATCACGGTGTCGGGTGTGTTCGAGCTGTTGCGTGCGATCGTATTTCTGCCGGCTCGGATTCTCGGCTCGCGCGCCTGAGGCGGACTTCGATCGCGGCCCCGCCGAGACTGGAGTCGGCGAGCCGGATGGAGCCTCCGCGCCGCTCGACGATCGCTTTGACGATCGCGAGTCCCAGACCGCTGTGCTGGTTGGAGCCGGTCTCGGGTCGATAGCTGAAGAAGCGATCGAAGACCCGTCCCGCGCTCTCCGGCGGGATGCCGGGGCCGTCGTCATCCACGACGAGCCGGACGAGATCCCCCTCGATTGCTGTTTCCAGCCGGACTGCGCCCTCGGAGAAATCGAGCGCGTTGTCCAGTAGGTTCTCGATGACCCTCGTCATGTGATCGGGTCCGACGGAGACGAAGACCTCTTCCTCGCTTTCGTCCCGACCGAGTTGGAGCTCGATCCGGCGGTCCCGATAGCGTTCCTGCGCCACGATGCCTTGGACCAAAGTGTTGAGCGCGACCGATGCCGGCCCCTCGTCCCGTGACGCGTCGAGCAGGGTCACTTCGCGAACTTCGGAGAGAAGTTTCTCTAGGCGGGCGATATCGATCTGAAGGAGGTGAGCGAACCGCTGACGGTCTGCCGGGTCTTCGACGTCGGCGAGCATTTCTGCCGCTGCGCGCATCGAAGCGAGCGGATTCTTGAACTCGTGAGAGACATCGGCGGCGAACGACTCGATGAAGTGCATGCGTTCTTCCAGCCGGGAAGACAGCTCCTGAAGAGTTCGGCTCAAGTCACCGATCTCGTCGAGACGTTCGGAGCCTTGAAATCGCCCCGTGATGCGACCCCGTCGGTCGAGAAGTAGTCGAGCTTGTCCTTGGAGCCTCCTAATGGGTCGGGAAATGGTCGTCGATACCAGAAGACTCAAGACTGCGGCGACGCCTATCGCTATCAGCAGGAACTCGAAGATCGCCAAGCGGACCTCGTAGAGGTCTTGAAGGATCTGGAACGTGGACTGGGAGACGAGGACGACGCCCACCCGTTCGCCATCCGCTTGAATGGGAAGAGCACTGTAGAGCGTGACGGAGCGCTGTCCGCCGGGAGTGATGCGAGTGGCCGCACCGTAGTCGCCGGAGAATGCCTGGTCGATCTCCGCGCCGTCGAACGGGGCGTCCGCGGAGTAATAGTCGCGGCCGACGGTGGCTCGAGGTCCCGACACGAGGCGATCGAAGGCGCGGAACAGACCGGAGCCCAGCTGATAAAGGCGGCTGGTGCGCGGGCCCTGAGAGGCGCCCGCGGTGACGTCCTCACGCTCGCGCTGGGGACCTAGCCGGCTCGTATCGGAGACCAGCCGTCGATCCCGGTCGATGACGCGGATGCGGGAGGTGGTCTCCTGATCGAGCCGCACGAGAATCGGCTCCACCATTTCGGGCTGCAGAGGTAGCCGCTCCGCGAGCGCGGCCGCCAAGAGCCTTCCTTGCTGGACCATCGATTGCTCTTGGGCTTGGAGGAGCTTGCGCTCGTAAACTTCGAGGTAGGAAACACCCGCGACCGGGAGAAAAACGAGGAGGATGTTGAAAGCGAGAAGGCGGATTGAGATCCGAGAAATGAATCGGCGCACGCTCCCTCGCCCGTCAGCGCTCGTTTTCGCGATAGCGATAGCCCAGGCCGTACACGGTGTCGATCTCTGCGAACTCCGCATCGATGGCCAGAAACTTCTTGCGGAGGCGTTTGACGTGACTATCGATCGTCCTTTCGCTCACGAAAGCGTCATCCGGATAACACTCGGTCATGAGTTGGGCCCGGGTTCTCACATGGCCCGGCCGTCGAGCGAGAACGTGGAGCAACATGAACTCGGTGACGGTCAGAGCGAGCGCCTCGCCGCTCCACGTCGCCTGGTAGCGATGCAGGTCGAGCGCGAGCTCTCCGATGCGCAGGGCCTCTTCTTCTCCAGAGGCGGCTCCCTCGGCATCGAGCGATAGGCGACGGAACAAGACTTTGATGCGCGCGACCAGCTCTCGCATCGCGAACGGCTTACCGAGGTAGTCGTCCGCCCCGAGCTCGAGCCCCAAGACGCGATCGAACTCCTCGTCCTTCGAGGTCAGGAAGATGATCGGGAGTCTCTCCGATTGACTACGGAGCTTGCGACATAGCTCCAAGCCGTCCATCCGAGGCATCAAGATATCGAGAACGGCGACGTCCGGTAGCTCGTGCTCGAGTCGCTCCCAAGCCGCCTGGCCGTCGGGGTAGAGATCCACGTGATAGCCCTCGCGCCTCAGGGCATAGGCGACGGTCTCGCGGATATTGTCCTCGTCGTCCACGACGGCGATCGATCCCGAATGCTTGACCATTTCGATTCCTAGCTGATTTCGCCTCGATTCAATGTACAGCACTCGCTCATGCGCATAAAGCACCGTCACAGGATTGCCACAATCTTTCACGAGAACGCCTCTTTCCTGGCGCGCTTCGGACCTACTGATGCGAGATCGTATTAGTGTGAGCATGGGTCTCGAATCGCGGATTGTCGGAGCTTGGATCGTCGCGGCGATGTGTCTCGTCGCCACCGGGGAAAGTCTGGCCGCAAGAGGTTCTCGAGCCGGCCAACGCGCGCCGGTCGCACCGCTCGTGGCAGAGCTCGACCCCGCGCTCGCCTCGCGAGCGCATCGAACGTCGGACGGCCCCGAGCCGGCAGGAAACGCCGCCGACCCAGCGGGCGTCGCCCCGATTGAGAGCGTGGCGTCGCGGGTGGTGGGACTCTTCGGATTTCTGTTGATGATCGGTTTGTTGCTCGTTAGATGGAGCGGCGATGAGCCCGGTAGGGAAGAGCGCTCCGTTTTTGATGCCGAACCGCGCGCCGCGGCGGGATCTGGAGAGGCTCAGGGGATGGGGCGCCGGATCCCGACTCCTGGGGCGACCCCTGCTACGAGTGAGCCTTCCCGCACCACGAACGTTCCGAGCACCATCACGTAGCGGATCCCTTCCGAGAACTGCGCGGGCTCGGCGAACGTAGCCACGTCCAGCACCGTCTCGGGATCGAAGACCACGAGGTCGGCATCGGCTCCAGGGCGGAGTCTTCCTTTGGATTCGAACGCCGGGGCGACCGTTTCCAGACGACGCGCCGGCATCAAGGTCATCTTGCGCAAGGCCTCCATAAGCGTCAACGACCCCTTCTCTCGCACGTAGCGACCCAGGATCCTGGCGAACGTGCCCTGTCCGCGGGGATGGGCGCGGCCTTCCACGAAGGGGACGCCGTCACTCGCGATGAGGACGAGCGGGTGTTCGACCGCGTAATCCACCGCCGCTTCCGGAATGACGTGGGCGATGACCATACCGCCCTGCTCTCGATAGGCCGCGAACGTTTCTTCGGTCAAGCGTTCGCCGGTGACGACCCATTCGATGGCGTCGTAGTCGGACTCGAAGCGCTCTCGCCAGCCTTCGTCGAATATCGCCGCTCGGATCCCGGTCGAGGCAGCGGTGTATGGATACACTTCCGTCGTGACGTCGATGCCGGCCTGCTGGGCTCCTTCGATTATGTCGAGGATCAAAGGCGTCTGCCCCAGCCCGCTACTGCCGATGTGGACGATGTGTACGGACGCCTGGAGCGACGCCGCGTTGGCGATCATCTCGTGAGCGGCCTCGACGCTGCTGCCGGGCTCGGTCTTGCCGGCGTAGCGGAAATGAATGAAGTTCGTCACCCCGGCGAGAGCTCCGGTGCGGAACATGCGGTAGACCTCTTCGCGGGTCGCGCCGGGGTAATACTGCAATCCGTAGCCGATACCCAGCGCACCCTCCGAAAGTCCGTCCCGGAGCATCGACTCCATCCGGGTCATCTCTTCGCCGCTCGCGGCGTCGTAGTTCCAACCGTCTCTTGCGAGCACTTGCTCTCGAATACCGCCGTGGCTGACGGTGGCGCCGAAGTGAATCAACGCGTTCCCACGTCGTGATTCGTAGTACTCCGCTAGGGGCCACGCGCCGCCTTCCAGCTCTAGGGCGGTGGTGACCCCATCCATGGCTTGGTAGCGGTTGCTCTCCATGTTTTGTCCATGAGCATGGAGATCGATGAAGCCGGGGGCGACGACGAGACCGGAAACGTCCACGATGTCGTCGCCCGTCAGGGGGGCCGCCGAGACAGCGACGACTCGTCCATCGGTGATCCCGATGTGTCGGACCGCGTCCAGACCCGACTCGGGATCCATGACGCGCCCGCCTGCGAGCACGACGTCGAAACGGGGGCTGGGCTGGACGGAGGCGGTGAGCAACCAGATCGCGAGAAGGCTTTTCACGTGACGCTCCTTTCGAAAGACGCGCCGGGACTATAGCACCGAGCGATCCGTCGTCGAGCGTGGCCTTCGACCGGCTTTGATACGATAGCGATCGACGATTCGGAGGTTATGGTGAATGCACACGATCGTGATCGTGGACAACGAGCCGATCGAGCTGACTCAATTGGAAGGCATGCTCGAAAACGATGCCTATTGCATCGAGACCGCGTCGACCGGCTCCGAGGCCAAGGATCTCCTCCACGACCTCGGCGGGGCGACGACGACCGTCGTCGTGGATTGGTCGCTGCCGGATATCGACGGGATCGCCTTGCTGAGATGGATCAAGGCTCGGCCCTTCGCGAGCGATGTCGAAGTGATCGTTCATTCAGAGGAGTTCGTACCCGAGAGCGTCGAGCAGGCGATCGACTGTGGGGCGTATTTTTTTCTCACCAAACCCTTTGATGAGCCGCAGCTCGAGGCCATCGTTCGCGCGGCCGTGGCCAGCGTGGAGCAAAAACGCGAGCTCCGGCGGCTCGCCAGGGAGACCCGCGACGCCGTCCGTCTCTTGAGAACCGGCACGTTTCACTTGAGGACGCTCGAACAAGCGGAGCTTCTGGCCGTTCATCTAGCTTCGGCGTGCGGACAGGCGGAGCTGAGCTTGGGGCTGAGAGAGCTCCTCGTCAACGCTGTCGAGCACGGCAATTTGGGTATCACCTATGACGAGAAAGGCCGTCTCCTCGACAAAGGCTGTCTGCTGACGGAGTGCCGCCGCCGGTTGAGCCTCCCCGAGAATCGCCACAAGCACGTCCAAGTCGAGCTCCGCCGAGAGCCGGAGGCCTTGACCATCACGATCAAAGACGGTGGCGAGGGGTTCGACTATGAGAAGTTCAAGACCATGGATGCCGACCGCCTGTTTCACTCTCATGGACGAGGAGTGCTCGTGGCGTCGTCGACTCTAGATCTCGAATACGTCCCGCCCGGAAATCTGGTCAAGATTCGACTCCCCGCGGAGGAGGAAAGCTAGGCCCCGAGGCGTTGCGGTCGGGAGTCTCGAACCCTCGAAGAACGAGAACCTGCATAAAGTCAGTCGTTTTCGCGATAGACTGTGCGGTGGTCCAGTTGGAGGGACCTTCTCATGAGTACCAAACCCCCTAAGATCGATACCGATTTAGTCGAGCTCGGCGACAAGAAACACTACTGGCCGCAGCGCGTCGCGGTGTCGCAAAAAGGAATGATCTCGACCGCCCACTACCGCGCGACCGAAGCGGGGCTCGAGATGCTCGAGAGTGGCGGCAACGCTTTCGATGCAGCAGTGGCCGCAGCGTTTGCACTCGGTGTTTGCGAGCCGGCCGCTTCGGGGCTCGGCG
>JAJCXL010000579.1 GCA_029263435.1 Acidobacteriota bacterium
CCCCGCGCCTTACATCGTCGGGATTCTGGCGATTCTGATCCTGCCGGATTTGGGGGATCCCGAGCTCGCGATATTCGAGGTCGCGCGCGCGCTCCTGCCATCTGCGGTCACGGGGATCGTGATGGCGGCAATCATGGCGGCGATCATGTCCACCGCGGACTCACTGCTTCTCCAGACCGGCTCGATCGCATCGCGAGACCTCTACGAAAGGTTCATCAACCCCAAGGCGTCCGAGAAGCAAATGGTGTGGGTGTCGCGCTTGCTCGTGCTCGGGATTGGGAGCATCGGCTACGTGGTGGCGCTCGCGGATCCGCCAGCCGTCGCTTTCGTCGTCATCTTCGCCACCTCGGTGCTGGGGAGCGCCTTCGCGCCCGCCTTCTTCTGCGCGGTGTGGTGGCGAAAAGCGAACACTCCGGGCGCCATTGCGTCGATGGTCACCGGCGCCGTCACGGCCGTGAGCTGGGAGCTCGGGGGGCTGGCCGGCACCACGACCCTCGCGCCGATGTCGGCCGGAATTCTCGTCTCGAGTGTCGTGATCGTCGTCGTGAGCCTCGCGACCCAGAAACGATCGCCCGTCCCACCGCACGTTCTCGAAGCGATGGAGGAGACCGCGAGCGTCGGGCCGATTCCGAGCACCCTGTTGAGACGCTTCGACTCGAGCCTCGGGCTGGAGGCGGCGGAGGTCTCGTCCGCCCTCGGCGAGGAGAAGCGCTCATGAGCCGGGAGATAACCGTCGTTTCGGGAGCGCTCGATCGGGATGCGGTTTTTCGGACGCTGTCCGACGCTTCGGAGGTGCTCCGACCACGTGATGCGCGCGAGCTTTACTATCCTTATCATTGGTTCCACTTCAAGTTCCGTTCATCGACTTGGCTCGGCGAGAGCGCTCTCCGACTGTCTTGCTTCATCGACTCGAGAACGCGAGTGGGCGCCACGACGGATGCGTTCGAGACGGAGGCCGTCGTCGCGGGCGATGACGCGCTGCTCGCGCCGAAGATCGACGTGGAAGAGGCGGCGCCGCTGGCTCGTCGCTACGCGGGGTACGTTTTGAGAAACCGAAGGAAAGCGTTCATCGACGTCGATAGTGAGATCATCGAAGGCGCCCTCGTTCACAAGCCCTTGTGGGTGGTCGATTGCGGCGGACCCGAACCGAGCGGTTTGCGGATGCTGGTCGATGGGATCAGCGGCGGGTTTCACCCTCTTCAAGCGCGCTGACGCCGACTCCGGTCACGACGGAGGGGTAGGTCTCCAAATACGTCCGGTAGCGGCCTAGTCCGAAAACGACGAGCCACGCCGTTAGCGCAATCGCCGCCACCTTCCCCGCGATCCCCCGGGAAGCCACCTTCGACAACGCCGCTGCGCTCAAAATCGCCACCAGCGGTGCGACGAAAACGATCTCTTTGAGATCCTTGAACACCCCGAAGCCGAACCCTCGGAGGGAAAGCATCAGAACGAACGCTAGCGCCCACGCGGTGAGGATCTGCCGACTCTCGCGGCTCGCCTCGTTGCGAGCGATAACGAAACCAAACGCCGCGAGTATCGGGAGAACGAAACCATAGAAGAGGGGAATCCGTGCGAGCGCGCCGATAGCAGGATGCGTGGTCTCGATCGAGACTCCGCTAACGCCGCCGTCGCCGGCCTTGGATAGGAGCGCGGGAACGATCTCGGTGACGAAGGCGATGAGAAACGGCCAGTAGAGCCAAGTGACGGTGAGCGTGCCCGCGGCCAAGAGCGTCGCGAGCAGGCGGAGACGTATCTCCCGAACGATCGCCGAGACGCATGCGACGAAGGCACTGACCGAGAACAAGCTGGATGTGTAGACGAGTAAGCTCGCTTGGATCGCGAGGTAGACGAGCAAGAGTCGCTTCGGACGAGACGGCTGAAGGATGAGCCAAGTGATTGAGACGATCACCACGAGATCGAAAAAGCTGCCGACGACGGTGGCATGAAGCGCCAAGAGCAGCCGGCTGAACACCGGCGGCATGAGGGTCCAGAGCAAAGACGCGAGGACGCCTTCGAGAGGCCCGAAAAACGTCAGCCCCAGCCAGAAGATGGGCACCACCGCGAGTGTGGCCGCCGCGAGGCCTGCGTAGCGGACCGCGTCTTCGATCGCCTCCGGCGAGCCGACGAGCCCGAAAGGCGCGAAGTACAGCGGCGAGTAGGGAAAGGCGTAGTCTTTGCCTCCAACGTTTCGGGGAAAGCCGACATTCGTGAGCTCTTGGGTGTGGACCCCTCGCTCGGCGAGGCTTCCTTTCGTCTCTCGAAACGTCTCGACATAGTCGCGTGCGTTCGCGACGTCCGGATAGAATACGCTCGGGTAGAACAAGCCGCTGCCTCGAAGAAAAAATCCGATCACGAGCACGATGAGGGCCCATCGGCCGTGGGAAAATCGGCGCAGCACCCAACCCGCCGCGACGGCGATAGCGGCACCGAGAACGATCAGCTTCTGCGAGAGGTGCACGAGCTCGAACGGAGCGGCGGAGAGCCCGAAGACGAGGAGTCCGAGCGACAACGCCGATGCAACAATGGCTGTCACGAGCGTGTGCCCGCTGAAACGCAACAACGCGAGCACGAATGCAGGAAAGAGAGACAACAGCCACCGGTGGTTTGGAACGACTCTTAGACTCGCGCGGTCCCCGACATCGAAGCGCACCCAGTCGAAGCGCAAACCTCGATCTTGGCCTTCGTGAGAGTCCACGACGAAACGGATCATCAGCGGAGTCTCGGAG
>JAJCXL010000580.1 GCA_029263435.1 Acidobacteriota bacterium
TCACCGTTGTAGTGTTTTGGCGTAATCCGCACTCGCGAGCAGCGCCCCGATGCTCATGCCTACGAGGTTTCTGATGGGGTGGTGGACGACTTCGTAACGTTCGTGAAGGAACCCGTCCCACTCGACGAGCTTGGCGTAGGCTTCTCCCCGTAGTGCCTTGATAGTGTCATTGCCGCTCTTCTCGTACTCGGCATCGAGGGTGCGCACGAGACCGCCAAGATAGAACATCCGGTAAAGATCATCATGCCCTTCGATGCCAATCTTCTGCGCGACCGTCGCCTTGCGATTCAAGAAATCTTCACTGAACCTCATAGGGGGGTTGCTCACGTTCGTGTACTCGTGGAGCAGCGGCGCCACGATCTCCTCCATCATCCCCCGGTAGACCGAATCATGCTTTAGATTGGATCCGGCTCGCTTCCAGATCGAAAGGATGAGCTCCTCCATGTCCCGCATTTTGCCGTCGCCATAGGCGAAAGCCTCACGGATGGTGGTCTCGCTCGGGCGATCGTCGAGCATCCTGGGGTCATACCAGAGGCAGCACTCGGGAATAATGGTGAAGAGTTGAGGATTGTATTGCTGCCCGTACTCCGATATCTGGCAACCGCGGATGGGCTCGATGTGGGTTACACCAGCAGCGGAATGCCGGACATAGTTCCTCGCAGCCGTTAGATATTCGGCCCACATGATTCCTGGAGCGAGCATCGTGCCCGGGCGCTTCCTCAAGAAGATATCGAACCTCTGCGCCGCATTCTGGAGATCGGCATAGAGCTTCGGACAGTCGAACGGCACCATGTAGCTGATGCCGCCCCACTTCATCATGTGAAGGCTGCTCACGAAATGCAGTTTCACTCCATCCATCACCTTCATCAGCGCCCTGGTCTCGGGCACGGTGTTGTCCAGATCGAGCGGCCCAAACCGGTACGGAAAACACAGCTCCGGGTTTATGGAGACCGGTGTTCTGTAGTAGCTCATACAATAATTGAGCACCGTCTTCTCGCCCGCCTGAAACCCCTCGTTCAGCCTCGCGGCGTCGGGGTCGCTGCACGGCACCAGGTACCAGGTGTAGTCGAGCCGCTCGGACACGTCGGGATTTTCGGCAAGAGCCCTCGTCAGGTACGTCAAGAGGTTCCCGCCATAAGGTTCCTCGCTGTTCGGAAACCCGTGGATCAAGGCGCTGAAGTTTCCACTGCCGACCTTGAGACCGAGGATCGATTCTCCAAGAGTCGATTCGCCGAGCTCCATCAGCTCCACGTCCTCAGGGTAGTCGTTCGCTAGTCGTCGCGTCTCCTCGTTGATCTGATCGACGGTCAAGTATTTGTCCCAGTCTGGAATACCGTCCAGAACCGGGGCGATTGCGTTCAAGATTGGTTTCTGCATTTTCCTTTTCCACTGATTCCCACGCGTCGTCCGG
This sequence comes from Acidobacteriota bacterium, assembly GCA_029263435.1. Classification (GTDB taxonomy): domain Bacteria; phylum Acidobacteriota; class Vicinamibacteria; order Marinacidobacterales; family SMYC01; genus JAJCXL01. The sequence goes on from JAJCXL010000580.1 coordinate 1,412, forward strand.
CCGTAATGATTATGCAACATCCCATTTGGAATCGTCCGAACGAGACGTCCCGGCGGATCCCACCGAGCGTCCCATCGTGCGCCCTCTACGAGAAAAATTTCACCCGACCGATGAGTTCAGACCTGGCAACCCGTCTACACCCAGTAAATGTCCAACAAAGACGCGATCCTAGCGCCCTAAAAGGAGACTGAGTGAAGACACCCATCAACTGGCCCGTCCTTCTCACCGTTCGTGGCGTCATGCTGCCCAAGACGTTGGAAGCGATGAGAGTTCTGCACAACCAAACCGCGGGGTCGCCGCAGGGCATCGCCGCGGCACGCTCGCTCGGCGATCTCAGCCATATGGTTTACGCGCCCGGGGAGACGGGCAACCAAGAGACCGACACGTCCGGCGAGCTGCTATTTCTCGACATTTGGACCGACCCGCAAGGCATCATGGATTTTTTCGCGAACGAGCAGGTGGTCCAACAAGGCTCGAAGCTGTTCAGCTCGCGCGAGCCCACGATCTGGATGCAAGCGACGGACTCGTTCTCCTACCACCTACCGGCGCCGCGAAGCCGGACCGAGCGGTTCCTCGGGATGGTTCGCGGACCCATCGCGTCGCCTGACAAAGCGATCGAGATCTTTCGAGCCGCGGACATCAAGGCGCAGCGCGATGCGCGTAATCGCGGACTTCTATCGCACGAGATCTTCATCAAAATGAACCCTCCTGACAGCAAGATGCCACTCGAGTTGCTGGGTCTCGACGTCTGGTGTAGCTTCGACGGCATGGGACAGCACTACGCCGATCCGAAACACAACGGAGCGCTTGGCGAGGCGTTCTCCGGGGCCCCCGCGTCGTCACTCTGGCAGCCGGCCGCCGGAGAGTGGTCGGAATGGTAAGCGCCGACTTCGGAGCACGCATCGTGTTCCGACGGTCGGCACCTTCTTCGTGATGCAACCCCAAGACGAGAAGTCGAGGCTGGAAGCGGCGCTCGCAGGAGATGAGCAAGCGTTCGCGTCGCTGCTGGAGCCCTACCGGCGGGAGCTACGCGCCCACTGCTATCGACTCTCCGGTTCTCTCCATGAAGCCGAAGACCTGATGCAGGAGAGCCTCCTGCGGGCATGGCGCGGGCTGCCGTCATTCGAGGGACGATCGAGCCTGCGGACCTGGCTGTACCGAGTCACCACGAATGCCTGCCTCGACGCACTAGAGAAGCGGCCCGGTCGTTTCCTTCCGATGGGTCTCGGCCCCGCGACCCCCGCTGCCGAAGCCGTCGCGCCGCCGAGGATGGAGCCGATCTGGATCGAGCCCTGGCCTGACCAATCCGTAGACACATCGGCGTTCACACCCGAAGCACACTACACGCAGCGCGAGAGTGTGGCACTCGCCTTTCTCGTCGCGCTTCAGCTGCTACCTCCCAAGCAACGCGCGGTCTTGTTACTGCGCGATGTGCTCGGGTTGCAGGCAAGCGAGTGTGCCGATTTGCTCGAGACCTCGGTCGCTGCGGTCAACAGCGCGCTTCAGCGCGCCCGCGAGACACTGGAGCTGCGAGCGGGCTCGCTCCGAGAAGCGACACCGGACGCGGACGACGAAAAGACCGCGGCCCTTCTCGCGAGGTATGTCGCCGCCTGGGAGACCGCCGATGTCGAAGCGCTCGTGTCGCTGCTCCGTGACGACGCGACCCTCGCGATGCCTCCGTTGCCTCAATGGCTGCAAGGCCACCGACAGATCGGCGCGGCACTCGAGGCGATGGTGCTCGTGCCCGGCGCCGGTGGGATGTTTCGCCTGGTGCCGACCCGAGCCAATGGGTTACCGGCTTTCGCCGCTTATCGGCGCGAGGAGATGTCGGCCCCCTATCAAGCGCTGTCGCTCCATGTCCTCGAGATCCTCGATGGGCGGATCACTTCTATCGTCGCGTTTCTCGACGCTTCGTTATTCGCTCCCTTCGGATTACCCGCATCGCTCGGCGTCGGCGCGGCCAACCGTTAGGGACCGCACGGCGAGCGCTCCATTCGCCTGCACTACTCGCGAGAGCCGCGATAGAATCGTTAGCTTGATCGTGAACGCTTTCGGACCACGGATTTTCTCCGAGACGATCTTGACGCTCATGAGACCGAGCTCGGCGTGTAAACACATCCTCCGACTGACCCTCGGGCTCCTCCTCGCTGAGATGGCGACAGCCCAGCAGCCGCAGCGTCCACAGCTCCGGGTGTTGACCTACAACATTCATCACGGCGAAGCGATGGACGGGAAGTTCGACTACGAGCGATTGGCTAGAGTCATCACCGACTTGAACCCGGACGTCGTCGCGTTGCAGGAGGTCGACCGAGGAACGCTCAGGGCAAGCGGCGTCGACCAGGCCGCACTGCTCGAACAGCTCACGGGCATGACGTCGGTCTTCGGCCACGCTCTCATTTACGAGGGTGGCGAGTACGGCGAGGCATTGCTCTCGCGGTGGCCTTTCGATCGGGTCCGCAGCTATCACCTTCCGTTCGAGCCGCACCAGGAGCCGCGAACGGCGCTCGCGGCCCGTATCAAGCCAGACAACGGACTGCCGGAGTTCGATTTCGTCGGCACCCACCTGGACCACACGAGCGAGGAGACTCGCCTCGCGCAAGCACAGCGGCTCAACCGAGTCCTGTCCGCCGAAGACGGTCGACCGATCCTCTTGGCC
>JAJCXL010000581.1 GCA_029263435.1 Acidobacteriota bacterium
GATGGTGACGGACATCGGCGCGACATACATTCAGCAAGCTTTCTCCTTGGACGCTACTGGTGTCACTGCGTTTCCGGACAACGTGAACAACAATGTCCTGTTTGGGGCGAACTTGCTAGTCGAATCGAGTGTCGCACCAGCTCCGGAACCCGCGACTCTGGCCCTTCTGAGCCTGGGTCTGGCGGGTATCGGAATGGCTCGACGCCGGCGTTCCTGAACACCGACTGAAATCCAACAGCCTGGGTGACTCGTCGGTCACCCAGGCTTTTTCTTTCCCGACGGACACCAGCCGCCGCCGATCAACAGTGTCCGGCGCAAGCACGCTCTGGCGAGCCAAACCGGCTATTCGAAGTAAACGTCGAGACGTCACATGATTCTGCCGGAGGCCGCTCTCTTGTAATAACGGCCCATACCGGCACGACCCCGCCATGCGTCGCCATCGACAATTAGCTGGCCCCGCAGGAACACCTTGCTGACCTTGCCCTGTACTTCGCGACCTTCGAACAACGAGTAGTCGACGTTCGAATGGTGTGTGTCCGCACTCAAGACGTGTCGTTTTTCTGGATCGAACAGGACGATGTCTGCGTCGCTACCGACGGCGATCGTTCCTTTCTGTGGGAACAAGCCAAACATTTTCGCGGGTGCGGTAGAGGTCAGTTGGACGAATCGATTCAGGTTGATGCGACCTGACTTCACGCCCCCATCGAACAGAAGCGGCAGACGAAACTCTACGCCCGGCGCACCATTCGGTATTTTGGAGAAATCGTCTTTGCCAGGTTGCTTGGATTTGAGAATGCCGTGAGCTTTTTCGTTGAAGCAAAAGGGACAATGGTCGGTGGCAACCAGCTGCAGATCGTCGAAACGCAACCCACGCCAGAGCGCCCCCTGACATTCGAGATCTCGAAGGGGCGGCGTCATCACGAATTTGGCGCTCTCGAATCCCGGCTGATCGTATTTTGTGTCATCCAGAAACAGGTAGTGCGGGCATGTCTCGGCGAATGCGTGAATGCCCCGGTCACGTGCTTCGACAACGGCTTCCAGGGATTCCTTGGCCGAAAGGTGCACGATGTAGACGGGCACCTCCGCCAGCTCGGCGATTCGGATCACACGATGCGCGGCTTCGCCCTCCATCAATTGCGGCCGTGTCAATTGATGATATTTCGGTGACACGTTGCCGGCTGCCAGTGCTTCTTCGATCAATGCCTGGATGACCACGCCGTTCTCCGCGTGCAGATTGACCATGCCGCCATGAGCACCCACCTTGCGCATGGTGCGATAGATATCCGCGTCATCCACCATCAATACGTCGGGATACGCCATGTAAAGCTTGAAGCTGGAGACACCTTCGGTGTTGACGAGGTCCGGCAACTCGGCGAGTGCCGATGCGCTGACATCGGTGAGGATGACGTGAAACGCGTAATCGACACAGCACTGTGGCTCTGCCGCTGCCAGGCGGCGATCGAGCGCCTGCTTCGGCCCCTCGCCTTTGAACTGCTGGGCGAAATCGATAATCGTGGTCGTGCCGCCGAACGCGGCCGACACCGTCCCGGTCTCGAACGTGTCGCAGGTTTCGATACCACCGCCCATCGGCGTTTCCATGTGCACGTGCGCATCGATGCCGCCAGGCATTAGCAAGAGTCCGGATGCGTCGTGTAGTTCGGCGTCATCGACGTCGAGCGTGCGCGCAATCGCCTCGATCTTTCCATCGTCGAGGAGGACATCGGCGACGTAGTCGTCAACCGCGGTCACGACCCGGCCGTTTTTGATCAGGACTTTTCCCATGACATCCCCCTACGCGCCGTCGACCAATATCTCGTCCAGCGCGGCAACGAGGGCGTCGACTTCATCGAGCGTGTTGTAGTGAGTCATCGAGACTCTCACGACGCCATTGTTCTCGGTGAGACCCAGGTACTCCGCGAGCCGCCGAGCATGGAAATCACCAAACCTAATCGCAATCTTGTACGCGTCCATGCTGCGGGCAATTTCGCCGGCGTCATGATTCGCCACGACGAAGCTGACCGTGGGTACACGGCGGGCATCGTCACCGCGTTCGTGACCGATGATCCTGCAATCGCTCCTGCTCCTGAGGTAGCTCAATAGTCGTTCGGCGAGTGCATTCTCATGCCGGGTGATGCGATCGAACGCCTCCTCGATACCCTTCCGCACAGGATCCCCCGCACTCGACCCTCCGATCTCTACCAGGTAGTCGACAATCCCAGTCGTGGAATAGCCAAGCTCGTAGCTCGCGTTGCCAGGCTCGAGCTTCGCCGGAATCTTGTCCTTGTCGTAGAAATAGTGATACAGGTTGTCGAGCTCGGCGAACAGCTCGTACTTGACGTACAGCATCGCGAAATGCGGCCCGAATACCTTGTAGAGGCTCAGGGCAAGAAAATCGATATCCCATGCGGACACGTCGATGGCACGGTGCGGCGCAAAGGCGACCGAGTCGACACAGATCAAGGCGCCGTGTTTGTGCACGAGCTCTGCGATCTCTTTGACCGGGTTTATCGTGCCCAATATGTTCGAGACA
>JAJCXL010000582.1 GCA_029263435.1 Acidobacteriota bacterium
GTAGCTCCGACGACCGCCCCGGACTCTCGCGCGATGAGGCCAAAGCCCTCGCCGATACCATCCTCAACGCTTCGAGCGCCGACAGCGCTCGCGTAAATATCGAGTCCGGACGGCGGCGGTTCATCCGCAGCGCCGACAACCGCATCACGACGGCGGGTGGCAGCGCCGACGTTTCGGTGACGATCCGGAGCGTCTTCGGCAAGCGAGTGGCCTCCGTCACCACCAACCTCTTGGCCGACGCCGATCTGAAGGCTGCCGTCGCGCGCTCGGAGTCTCTCGCCAAGCTCGCGCCGGAGGATCCCGAATATCTGAGCGAGCTCGACCAGCAGGACTATGCCGACATCGACGGCTACTACCCTTCGACCGGCGACGTCACTGCCGAAGCGCTGGCCTCCGCCGCCTCTCGAGGTATCCGCGGTGCGAGCGAGACCGGAAACGTCGCTTCCGGCTATATCGACGTCCGCGCCGGATCGAGCGCGGTTGCGACGTCGAACGGTCTGTTCGCCCATCACCCCGAGACCGGAGTGGCGTCGACGCTGACGGTGCGCGCGCCCGACGGCTCTACCTCGGGCTGGGCCGGGGACGAAGCGGCGGATTGGACCCGCATCGAGACCGAGCGCATCGCAGACACGGCGGCGGGTAAGTGTGACCAATGGCGAGGACGAACCGCGCTCGACGCAGGGTCCTACGACGTCGTGCTCGAGCCGACCGCCGTCGGGATGTTGATGCTTCGGATGCGAAACGCCTTCGACGCACGCTCCGCCGACGAAGGCCGATCGTTTTTCTCGAAGACCGGAGAAGGTAACCGTATCGGCGAGCGACTCTTCGACTCCAGGGTTTCCCTCGTCAGTGATCCGGCCGCCGTGGATGCGGAGACATCTCCCTTTGCCGACGACGGGGTGGCCCGCCGACCCGAGACGTGGGTGGACAAGGGTGTCCTGCGAAGCCTTTCTTACTCGAGGTTCTGGGCGGACCAGAAAGACACCGCGGCGCGACCCACACCTGCGAACTTGCTGATGTCCGGCGGGAGCGACTCCGTCGAGGCCATGATCGCATCGACCGAGCGCGGCGTCCTCATCACGCGATTTTGGTACATCCGGGGCCTCGACCCGAGGCGCATCGCCTACACGGGCCTGACACGCGATGGGACTTTCTTGATTGAGAACGGCAAAGTGAGCCGGCCGGTCAATAACTTCCGGTTCAACCAGTCTCTCGTCGACCTGCTCAATAGTATCGAGATGATGGGAGAGCCGGTCCGCGTCGCCGCGGGAGAGAACAGCTCCGTCGGCGCGCCCATCGTCGTCCCGGCGCTCAAAGTGCGGGGCTTCAACCTCGCGAGCGTCAGCGACGCGATCTAGCTAGCGCGCGGGCGCGGTTCGGCAGCGGCTCCATAGGCAACGCCACCCATGGCCGCCATCTGATTTCTAGTCTCGGGCTCGTCTCTCGGTTAAGGGCTGCAGAGCGTCGAGCGACTCGCGGTGCGACTCTGAGCCCGGGAGGAGTCAAAGGAATGGCCAAGTAGATCGACAAAGGAGCCGAGGCGCTGAGTAGGACCGCGCTTAAAGTCTCCGCAAATCACTCCTGCCCTCAATAGTGCGAGACGCACGCCCAACCGGGCGCTTCTCCTCGCGAGCAACGCACGAAACCGACCTGTTCGAACCCGAGACGAAAGCCATCCGAGCCATCGATCTCGTAGAAAAAAGGCATCGGCCGGCGCTGCCTCACCTTCGGACGCGGCATGGCTGCTAAGTAATCCGGCGCTAGCTCGCGCAGCGTCTCCGGTAATCTGCCAGTGTCTTCGCGAAACGCGACGATGTCCCGTGCGACGGTGTCGCCGATATCGAATGTGTGCTACTCCAAAGCGACGTCCGCGACTCGGAAAGAGACGATCGCGACCAGTCCCGACGACGCGATGAGAAGTGCCACTCTCGCCGCCAGCCATCGGCGATTCTGATACCCGAAAGTGAAGGCGCTAACGCCGCCCCAGAGCAGAAAATGAGCCAGCGGGTACGACCAGTGGACCCCCGCGACGAAGGCCGTGACGAGACCTCCGACAATCACCAACACCATAGCGAGCGAGATCAATATCGAGCCTATCCTCACTCGAATTTACTCGTCTCGACCTTCGACAATCCACACGTAGCGGTCCGCCGCCACTTCCTTCAGCACCGTCACCGTCCCGCTGGGCCATTCGACCCGGACCTCGGCCGCGACGGCCTCCGCGCCCAGACCGAAGTGGAGTCTGGGGTCGTTCGCGGAGAAGATGCTACCGGACGAGCTCGCCTCTCTTTGCAGCACCCCGGCGCTCGTCGTCACGGTCACCTTCGCGCCAAACCCGTCGCGATTGCTCTCCACGCCCACGAGAACGACACCCAAATAATGGTTGCTACCATCGAGATCGTTTCTCAAGACCGATGGCCGGTCCTCGATGTTAACGACGATCACGTCGATGTCGCCGTCATCATCGATGTCACCGAACGCCGCGCCGCGGCTCGAAGCTTCCTCGTCGAGCAACATGGCGGGAGCGAAGCGCCCGTCGACGTTCTCAAAAACTTGAGTCGCCTGGCGATACGACGTCGAAGGATCCGCGCTCTCGACGTTGGGATAGACGTGACCGTTGGCGACGAAGAGATCGTCGGCCGCGTCATTGTCGAAGTCCACGAGCCCGGTGCCCCAGCCCAGCCAGCCGAGGCTAGCGGTGCCCAAGCCGAGCTCTTCGGACGCGTCGGTAAACAAACCCGCCTCGGAGCCGAGATAGAGCGTGTTGGTCTCGTGCGAGAAGTTCGTCACGACGATGTCCAGATGCCCGTCCCCGTTCGCGTCGCCAACATCGACGCCCATCCCCGCTTCGGTCGCGCCGGAAACGTTGTAGGCCGTCCCGGTGAGGAGTCCGACTTCTCTGAACTTGCCTGAGCCGTCGTTGTCGAACAAGAAATTGGGGTCGGTATCGTTGGCAACGTAGAGATCGATGTCGTCGTCGCGGTCAT
>JAJCXL010000583.1 GCA_029263435.1 Acidobacteriota bacterium
ATAAGTCTCGAGGTCATTTTGTGTGCTGGCGAGACGTGCCGACGAAGACATATTGGGCATATTTTGAGAAGGCGCAACGAAGCCAGCGCGCAAAAGGGCCCGAGAATTATGTAACGTATTACTGATGCAGGGGACTAGCAGCCCGTGGTGAAAGTGCGGCTCCCATTCGAGGGGCGATGCATCCCGGCTGACTGCGTTGCTCCTCCCTCAAATATGCCCAATTTTCTCGAGCAGTCGCGCCTTGTCAGCCGGGCGCCTCGACCCTCTCGGTGCGACGCCGCACTTTCACCACGGACTGCTAGAAGTGCCGGCGCCTGCGAGCGCCGCATTGTCACCTAGCTATCGATATGATATCATAGCGATATCTCACCACGGGAGGTGATGCGCATGATACGAGAGGTTCAAAAACAAGCGTCTTCGGGTTTCGTCATGGCTGCGGTGCTCGCGGTGGCCTCGCTCGCGGCCGGTTACGGCTTCTACCAGGCGGTGTCGAGTCAAAACGTCGCGGCGTTGATTGGGTGCAGCTTGGGATTCGTCGTGGTCGTGTTTCTCGGCTTCGGATTGTTCATCGTCAATCCGAATGAAGCCAAGGTGCTCCAACTCTTCGGCCGCTACATGGGAACCGTCGCGACCCCCGGTCTCCGGTGGGCGAATCCGCTCTACACCAAGCACAAAGTCTCGCGGCGGGTGCGGAACTTCGAGACCGGCAAGATCAAAGTCAATGACAGCCATGGGAACCCGATCGAGATTGCCGCGGTCGTGGTGTGGAAGGTCGTGGACACCGCCGAGGCGGTTTTCGAAGTGGACGACTACGTCAACTATGTGCACGTCCAGAGCGAGGCGGCGGTCAGAAACCTCGCCAGCCGCTACGCCTACGACTCGCACGGCGATAACGAAGAGCAATCCTTGGTCGGAAATATCGCTGAAGTTTCGGAGCGCCTGCGAGTCGAGAATCAAGACCGACTAGACAAGGCGGGTGTTCAAATCATCGAATCACGGATCTCTCATCTCGCATACTCTCCGGAGATCGCTCAGGCGATGCTCCGCCGCCAACAAGCGAGCGCCATCATCGCGGCTCGAAGCAAGATCGTCGAAGGTGCGGTCGGTATGGTCGAGCACGCCTTGGCGGAGCTGTCTCAAAAACGGATCGTCGAGCTCGACGAGGAACGCAAAGCCACCATGGTCAGCAACCTACTCGTCGTGTTGTGCAGCGAGACGGCGACGCAACCCGTCGTGAACGCGGGCTCGCTCTACTAGAATGAGCTCGTGGGCGAGCGCAAAGCTTTTCTTCTACGGTTGGATCCGGCAGTGCACGACGCCGTCAAACGGTGGGCCGACGACGATCTGAGGAGCCTCAACGCGCAGATCGAGTTTCTGTTGCGTCGAGCTCTCAAAGATGACAGGCGGCTTGCGAGAGACGACAAACAGGGGCGCAAGGCGCCCCGTTGAGGAGGCTTGGGCCGCGACGATAGCCGACGATGCCTTACTCCAAGCGTTTGCCGCGAACGCGGAGCTCGGTAACGTGGGCTCTGCCCATGCCGTCGATAGCGAGCACGATGCGCGCTTCTCCGTCCCGCACGCCTTCTCGGAGCTCGGCCTCGATATCCCGCGCGCGTGATTCCGCGACGTAGAAACGATTGAGACTAGAGGCGGCGCGGGTTCGAAGTGCGCCGTCGCAATCCCGTCGGGCGCGGCTGCACCGCGCCCGGGCCACGACGGGGACCGGCGCCGGCTCGGCGGTCGACGTGGGAGCCGCTCTCGTTAAGCAGTAGCAGCAGTCCGGATCATCGTCGGCGCAGACCGCGGGGTCCGGCTCACCGAGCTCGATGCTGTAGTTGATGTAGTGTCCGCGAAGAAGATCTCGCGGGTCGAACCCTCGTACCGAGAACTCCCATTCCGTCGAGCGGCTCATGCGATATTCCGAGCGAACCACTCCGAAGGCGAGGGTGACCAGCGGGAGCAACACGGCGATGGCGACGTAGAGAGGGGAGCGGGTGCGACTCATTGAGAGCTCCTCTTGGAACGCTTCCACAGCCACGCCATGAGTAGCGTGAGGAGCCCTCCGGAAATCATTCCGACCCCGGTGCTCATCATCGAGCCGAAGACCTCGAAGTAGATGATGAGCACCCGGAGCGCGATCAGTGCGGTGAGTAGGTTGAACGCGAAGGTCCGCTCGAGCTGAACGCACGTCCATGCAAGGACCCCGAGATAAATCACTTGCAGCACCGCTCCGAGAACTTCGATCTCCTCGCGGCGAAGTGCGGTGCCGGCGGCAAAGATCAACCAGCCGAGCCCGAGGGCGAGTGAGATTCCGGTGCGAGCGGACTCGCTCAGGTCCGGGTACCAGCGAGGAAGAGTCACGTGGAGACCGATGAGCACGGCGGCGATGACCGGGAGCGACCATGTAAGACGATCTCCAGTGTGGATGTCGGCGTAGAACAAGGTTGGGAGCAAAGCTCCCATACCGAGAAGCAGGAACCATCCACTAGACGCGAATACTCGGGCGAACCGCGGTCGATGCGCGACGAGCCACGACCCTTTGGACGCGGCTATCGCGAGCGCCGGCCAAAAAGCGATCGCGACGGCGGCCCCGTCGGCTTCGTGGCCGGAGCTCAACGCATCGATGATGGCCACGGCCACCAATGCGTAGGTCATGGAGGAGCCGACGAACCATAGAGCACCGCCGAAGCTCGTGCGCGCAAGGAGCATGAGCGGCGCGGTGGCGAGGGACCAAACGCCAAGAGCTTGCCACGCCGGCGTGCCCGATTGGTAGATCTGGCCCAGGAGCGCGATGCACGCGAGGGTCAATAAGTAGTAGACCAGAACCGACGTTTCGACCGTCAATCGGCGCTCCCGCCTGTCGGCTACGAGGGTCGCCGCGGCGAGCAGGAGACATAGTGTGCCGGCGGCAAGAAGTTTCCACGGATAGCCGATACCGGCCCAGTTGGCCGCCACGATGGAAATGACTCCAATCCCTATCGTGAGAGCGCCGAGGCCGGACA
>JAJCXL010000584.1 GCA_029263435.1 Acidobacteriota bacterium
ATCCAAACGATGTTCTGGTGGGGCACGGTGTTGCTCATCGGTGCGGATGACGGCCTCTATTTTTCGGACGATGGCGGCCTCGGCCTTCGGGCGGTCCCGGAGCTCGAGGGTCGCTCGGTGTTGTCTCTTTGCGTTCCCGCACCCGAGGGTCTTTCGCAGAGCGATATTCTGGTCGGCACCGACCAGGGGGTCTACAAGAGCTCCGACGGCGGATGGAAGTTCCTCTCCCTGGATAACGGCCTCGGTCGGCCGCAGGTCACGCACATCAGTACCTTTCCGATGCCTCCCTCGATTCGAGAGCGGGGACGCTGAGACGAAGGCTCGAAATGGATAGCGGGTTCCGGTGGCTCATCGTGGGCGAGCTCGTGATTGGCGCCGTTGCGCTCGGATGGGCGGTGCAAAGCGGCGCCCCAATCCCTTATGGCCTCGATGGGACGACGTTTTTGAGTGCCCTCGGATGGACGATCGTTTTGGCCGGGACCAACTTCGCGTTGTTTCACTTCGGCCGGCGGTTTCAGGCGACTCAGCCGATCTATGCGTTTTTCGAAGAAGACATTTTTCCCATGGTGCGGCAGGCCCACGTGGTCGACCTCCTCGTCGTGGCGGCCTTGGCCGGAATCGCGGAGGAGCTCATGTTTCGCGGCATGCTGCAACCCCGCATGGGGCTCGTCGCGTCGAGTGTTTTGTTCGGCATGCTGCACGGGCCGGAGCTCAAGCTATGGCCCTTGGCGGCTTGGGCCACTCTCGTTTCCATCGGGTTCGGACTGATGTATCGCCAAAGTGAGAACCTGGCTCTTCCCGTCCTCGTGCACGGCGCCTACGACGCGCTCGCGCTTCTTCTCATCCGGCGGACGCGATGACGATCCGATTCGCCAAAGCGGAAGCTTGCGGGAACGACTTTCTCCTGGTCGCCGCATCGGATGCGCCCGAGGCCGACGCGGGGCTCGCGCGTGCGATGTGCGACCGTCTCACCGGGGTCGGAGCCGACGGGCTCATCTTGTATCGTCCCGAGGGGCGGGGCTTCTTCATGCGCTTGTTCAATAGCGACGGCTCTTTCGCTGAGATCTCGGGGAACGGTCTTCGTTGCCTCGGCGCATGGCTCGTGCTCGAAGAGCTCGCGGGTGACGCCATAGAGATCACGACCGGTGCGGGACTAGCGAGCCTCGCGCTCATCTCTCGGACCGGGGCGAGGTTCCAGTTTCGAGCGGACATGGGATCCCCCAAAGCGATCGAGACCGGTGTCGTGCTCGGGATCGATGACGATGGAGGGATCGAAGAGATCGTTGCGACGACACTGTCGATGGGGAACCCACACTGTGTCGTCTTCACCGAGCCGACGCGACTCTCCGCGCTGGGGCCCAAGCTTGCGCTGCACCCGCACTTTCCCGACGGAACCAACGTGGAGCTCGTCGAAGCGGTCGATGCGCACACGCTCGAGATGAGAATATGGGAACGGGGCGCGGGCGCGACCGCTTCGTCGGGTACGGGAAGTGCCGCCTCCGCGGTGGCCGCGATCGTGGACGGCCGAGCCGAGTCTCCGGTGCGGGTAAACTGTCCGGGAGGCGTTCTTCGGGTGGAGTGGCAGCGTGACGAGAACGCTGGCCACGTTTTCCTCTCCGGCGAGGCGCGAGTGGTTTTCAAGGGGACCTATATAGGGGAAGTGTGATGAAGAACCGGATTTGGGCTCTATGGCTAGCGACGACGCTGGGCTCTCTCGGCGGCGCGGCGAGCGCGGCCGAAGACAAGGACCACCTGCCGAAGAGCGTCGGCTTTCTCGTGCTCGAAGGCGTCTACAACACGGAGCTCGTAGCGCCTATGGACGTGATTCAGCACGTCATCGGTCGCGTGCAGCCCGAGCCTTCGGTGTTTACCGTCGGTCTCACCGAGGCTCCCGTCCGGACGTTCGAGGGACTCTCGATCCTTCCCGACTACAGTATCGCCACGGCGCCTCCCATCGACGTCCTCGTCGTCGCGAGCACTTCGGGCAGTCGGACTCGTGATCGCGAGAACAAGGAGCTGGTGCAATGGGTTCGCGAGACGGGCTCGAAAGCCAAGCACGTGATGTCTCTGTGCTGGGGCGCCTTTCTTCTCGCGGAGGCGGGTCTTCTCGATGGAGGACCGGCCACGACGTTCCCGACGGAATGGGATCAGCTCGAGCGCGAGTACCCCAAGATCGAAGTGCAGCGCGACATCTCATTCGTCGATGCCGGACACGCGTTGACGTCCGTGGGTGGCGTGAAGAGCTACGAGCTCGCGATGTATTTCGTCGAGACGCTCTACGGTCGCGACGTCGCCGACGGCATCGCTTCGGGCTTGGTCATGGATTGGGACATCGGCGACCTCTCCTACGTAAAGAGGTAGCCCATCGCGCGGGCCTTCAGCGGAGCGCTATCTCGAAGGCCAGTAGCTCAGGCTTGAGCTGGGCGCCATCGTCCAGCGCGCCCAAGAGATCGCCGGATTGGGCTCTCGCCTCGATCCCCCGATAACGGTCCAAAAATGCTGCGAACGCCGGTCCGGGCACGCGCGCGGGCTCACGAGACGAGACGATGGCCAACAGCCCTTCGAGCTCTCGCAGACATCGGCTGACGTGGCGCGCGGTCACTCGCCGTTGCAACTGGGCTTGCTCCACGGCGTTGTCGGCCAATGCAACCGCTTGCCCTGCCTTGACGATCGCTTCGCGATAGGACTCGGCCTCGGAGAGTCTGGCGGCTTCATCGATGGTGGATTCCACGCGACTCATGAGATCCGGGGCGTAGATCGACGCCTCCGCGCCTCTCGCGCGCTCGACGCGAGCCTCGGCGAGCCTGAGCTCAGCCGTGGGGGGCGAGGCGCAGGACGTCATCCATGCGGCGGCCGTGAGACAGACGACCACCGACCGCGAGCTTCGCGCTTTCGGGGATGGGATCAACGCGTCACCGTTTCGTGGAAGAACGTCTCTTCGACGAAGCTTGTCCTTGCGCAGAGCGGAGCCGTCGCCGGTACGAGGCGAGCACCCGATCGACGAGTGTCTGGGTCTCTCCGAGATATCCTCGATAGGACACGCAGTCTTCGATCTGATCGCTCGTGAGGTGCTTTAACACGACCGGGTGTGCCCGAACCGCATCGGAGAAAGACGTCTCGTTGCGTCTCGCCTCGTCGGAGAGCTCCTTGACGACGGCGTGGGCACGCTCACTGCCGATCGACGCCGCGAGCTGCATGAGCAATGCCTCGGAGCACACGAACCCTCCGGCTCGCTCCAGGTTGCGCTCCATGTGGTCTTTCTTGACGATGATGTTGTCGAGCACCCGGCTCAAGAGCTCGAGCTGGGCATCCGCGAGGAGACAGATCTCAGGCACGAACTTCCACGCGGTCTCACCCTGGCGGTGGTCGTCTTCCCACTCGGCATTGATGTAGTCGAGAGCGGGGCCGATATTGGATCTCAGAAGCCTGCCGAGAAACACAATCGAGCCGGAGGCGACCGGATTCTGTTTATGCGGCATCGCGGAACTTCCCACTTTCCCGTCGGTGAACTCCGTGACTTCGTCGACATCGGTCTGTTGAAGGTTGTAAATATTCTGGGCGACCTTGCCGAGAGTCGCCGAGAGCATTCCGAGTTGAACGGCCAGCTCTGCCACTCGATCTCCTGCCGTCTTCACCGGAATGGTCGCGATACCGAGGCCCAGTTTCTTCATGAGCGCGTTTTGAACCCTTAGTCCGTCACGGCCGAGAGAGGCCAATGTGCCGACCGCGCCGCCGAACTCGCCGACGAGCACGCGTCGTCGCCCCTCGACCAGCCGCTGCTCATGCCTCAAGAGCTCATCGAGCCACACCGCGGCTTTGAACCCGAACGTGACCGGAAGAGCATGCTGACCGTGAGTGCGCCCTGCCATCACCGTGTGCCGATGCTCCTCCGCGATCTCGGCCAGGCGAGACGCTACCGTCCACAGATTCTTCAGCAGGATCTCGTAGCTGTCTTGGAGCTGGAGCGCCATGCCGGTGTCGAAAATGTTCTTGCTGGTCGCACCCCAATGCACGTAGCCGGCGGACTTCAAGGACAGCTTCTTGCGGAGCGCATCGACGAGAGGCACCACCGGGTTCCAGGTGCGATCGAAGGCCTTCTTCATCGCCCGGGTGTCCAAGGTCTCGATGCGGGCATGACGAGCGATGTCCTTCGCCGCTGTTCTCGGAATCAGGCCGAGATCCGCTTCGACGGCGGCTAGCGCGACTTCGACGTCGAGCCACCGCTGCAAGGTCGTCCGATCGTCCCAGATCGCTCGCATCGCTGCGGTGCCGAAGCGGTCTTTGAAATAGAACGAGTCGAAGACGGTGGACGGCATCGCGTCATCTTAGCATCCGCTCGTCGCGAGCTCCGGGGTGGGACGCCACCCGGATCGCGGTCCAGGTGCTAGCTCTTCTTGCGGATCTTTGCGACCTGCTTCTCGAGCTCTTCCTCGAGGCGAGCTTTTTCCTTCTTGATCTCGTCACGCAAGACTTCGGCCTCTTCGAGACTGGCCACTTGACGTAATTTCCCGTCTTGCTGGATCTCGAGCTCCGCGATCTTCGCTCGAGTGCGACTCCTGGCGTCGGCGATTTTCTTCTTCTGGGCGTCGCTCAGCACGACCTCTTCGAAGTCGTCTCTCGCCCGGAGCTTCTCCATGGCGAGCTCGACTGCCGATTTGGGAGTGTCATCGTCGACCATGAACGGATGATATACTAGCCAGCTTCAAAAGGAGAAAGTTTCATATGGTCGAGATTACCGTGCTCAACAATGGACCGCTTCGAGTCAAAGGCGACATCACCGTCAAAGACGCTCAGGGGAAGACCTACGACCTCCGCGGACGAGATGCGCTATCGCTGTGCCGGTGCGGTCACTCGGCGAACAAGCCATTTTGCGACGGCTCACACAACCGCAAGGGCTTCGAGCACACCTCGGAAGCGTTCGATCTTCCCGAGCCCAAAGGCTAGCGCTACTCGACCACCCGACAGACTAGCCTTCGTCTCCAAGCTCGCCTACACTTCTAGGCCTCAATGAGCTCGTAAGGGAGGCCTGTGATGATCGAAATTCCAGCCGAGTATCGCGACATTCTGGACAAGAAGTCCTTTGTCCATTTGGCGACGAAGATGAGGGATGGCAGTCCGCAAGTGAGTCCCGTCTGGGTCGAATATGACGGTGAGCACATCGTCATCAACTCCGCGAAGGGACGACTCAAAGATCGAAACATTCGCGCGGATGAGCGCGTCGCGGTCTCTGCCACCGATCCCGACAATCCCTACCGTGCTCTGATGATCCGAGGGCGGGTCGTGAAGGTCACCGAAGAAGGCGCGGACGCACATATCGACAAGCTCGCGAAGAAATATCTCGACGCCGATGCCTATCCATTCCGAGTGCCGGAAGAAGTCCGAGTGAAGTACTACATCGAGCCCATCAAAGTCGGAACGATGGGGTGAGCGCGTGAACCTCTCCATCCGGATACTTTCTTACGGTCTCTGCGCGTTCTTGTTGCTGCCTTCGGCCCCGAGCGCGCAAACGCTCGTCTTTACGAATGCGAACGTCATCGATGGCATCGCCTCGACGCCGGCTGAAGGCCGTGCCGTCATCGTTCGAGACGGACACATCGTCGATATCGTGGATGTAGGGCAAGCCCCTGCGGACGGTGAGCGGATCGACCTTCGAGGAAAGTACCTTCTTCCCGGGCTCATCGACGCACACGTTCACGTGGCGAGTGTCGCGCAAGCTCACAAGGCACTGTTCTCCGGAGTGACGACGATCCGAAGCATGGGCGTGAGCCACTACGCGGATGTCGGCTTGAGGGAGCTCACGCAGAAAAAGATCATCGATGCTCCGGAGATATTGAGCGCGGGGTACCACGTTCGCTCCCATCCGTCTCGCGAGATGTTCATGGATGAGCCGAGCCTGTCCGATCTGTGGAGCGGCGTGAAGGGCGCCGGCGCCTATCGGAGGGTGACGGCCGCCAATCTCGAGCGCTCGGTGGACTGGATCAAGATCACGACGACGGAGCGCGCCGGCTTGCCGGATACCGATCCTCGTAAGCAGACGATGACGCGCGAAGAGGTCCAGGCGGTGGTGGACGAAGCCGAAAGCCGGGGAGTCCCGGTGGCGAGCCACGCGCACGGTGACGAAGGTGCTCGGGCGGCCGTGCTCGGCGGGGTCCGCACCATCGAGCACGGGACCTATTTGAGCGAAGACACCCTCCGGCTGATGAAGACTCATGGGACCTATCTCGTGCCGACCGTCGCCGTGGTTCAGGACTTGATGGATGCGGGAGGCGACTATGACGACCCCGTGCTCCAGGTACGAGGGCGCCACATGCTGCCGCGGGTCATGGAGACCGTCGCGACCGCGAAGCGGCTCGGCGTTCCGATCGTCGCCGCGACCGACACCAGTTATCGGGCCAATAGCACCCTCACCCTCCAGCACGATATCGAGGCCTTGACGAAGTGCGGTCTGACGCCGATGGAAGCGATTCAGGCTGCGACCCGCGTGGCTGCCGAGATGCTTCGTATCGACGAGCGCACGGGCTCCATCCAGAAGGGGCGCGAAGCGGATCTCATCGTCGTCGACCAGAACCCTCTGGACAACATCTTGTCGCTGCAAGACGTACTCATGGTCGTCATCGATGGAAAAGTCGTCCTCGACCGGCTGAGCTTTGGTCTCGAGTAGCACTCGCCTCGAAGAGCCGTTCGTTCTCAATGCGATGCCGTCGCTCGTCATTGCGAGCGGGTGGCTGTTTTTGAAGAGAGACTACCTTCTCGAGTACTTCTATTTCAGCCAGCTCATAGCGATCACTCATCTACTGACGCTCGGCTTCTTGTCTTCTCTTATGATGGGTGTGCTCTATCGCTTGAGTCCTACCCTGTTGAAAACTCCGCCGAGCTCCCATCGGCTGGGGAGGGTGCAGTTCGTTTTATACTTCATCGGTATTTGGGGGATGATCGCCCACTTCTGGCTCGACGAGACCCGCGGCATGAGCTGGTCGACGTTTCTCGTGTGGGTCGCGTCTTTGATTCAGCTGTGGAATTTCCGAAAGCTGTTCGAAGTCGCAGGTAAGAACCGATGGCCGGCTCGCTTCGTCGGGTCTGCTCTCGTGTACTTCGTGCTCGCGGCATCGCTCGGGGTTTTACTCGGACTCAGCAAAGGCTACGGCGTGCGCGTGTTTTTTCTCTCACCGCACCACCTGGACAACGTGTTCGCCCATGCTCATCTCGCGGGTGTCGGTTGGGTGACGATGATGATCTTCGGAGTCGAGTTGAAGCTCGTACCGACGACGCTCGGCGCGGCGCGGTTCCTCCCCGTCCGATTCGCGCTCATGCATCTCGGTACGATCGGGGTTGGCGTTTCTTTCATCGGCGGGTGGGAGACGCTTCCCTATGCCGTGATGCTTACCGTCGCCTGTGTCTGGCAGATCGCCGGACCGTTGCGTGCGTTTTTCTTCGGTCGGGCCCGGGAATGGGAGCTACTACCGCTCGCGCTCTTATGTGTCGCTTCGGGGCTCGGCATCGTTCTCGCGCTCGGCCATCCTTTGCCGACGAGCCCGTTGAGAGGTCAGCTCCAGCTCGCCTACGGCGTCTTGGCGATCCTGGGCTTCATGGTGCTGACCGTGGTCACGGTCGCGTTCAAGCTGTTTCCGATGTGGGTGTGGAAGGAGCGGTTTCAAGAGGATTTCGGGATCAAGCCGGTCCCGGGCATGAAAGATCTCCACAGTGAGCCGCTGCGGATTCTTGCAAGTCTCGCGCTCGGGGGCGGCGTGGTGCTGAGTGTCGTGGCGATCCTGATCTCGAGCGCCCCGTTGCTGACTCCAGCCGTCGGGCTGATCGTCGTTGGAGTGGTCGCCTTCGTCTTCAACTTCGCCACAGTGGCGCGGTGGGGACTATTGAAGAACCTCGACTACGTTCCGACCGAGGCGGATCGGGCCAAGTTCGATCGGATGTTCCCCGACGTTCGCTAAGACGCTAGCAGTCCGTGGTGTAACTGCGGGCTGCTAGAGCGCCGAGACGCTCTGAAGAAACTCGGCCCGTAACGCACTCTCGGCGGCGAACTTGCCGGCGAAGTGACGCGTGACGGTGCGAGCTCCCTTCTTTTCGATCCCGCGGGTCGTCAGACAGGTTTGGTCGGTCTCGACCGCCACGGCGGCTCCGGTC
>JAJCXL010000585.1 GCA_029263435.1 Acidobacteriota bacterium
TCGTTCTCGATCACCGGTACGATCCTCGCGCTTCCTGGCGGCAACGTCAGCGGCACGCTCGCTTCCGGTACCTTCGACGGCGGCATGAACGCCTTCAACTTCGGCTCCAGGCTTCAGGTCACCGGCTTCGGCTTTGACGACAAGCATGACGACCTCGTCACCGCTCTCGGCATTCCGCTGACCACCGAGTGGGCTTTCGCCACCAACGCCATCGACGTGAACGCTACCATCAACATGGACGGCTCGTTCTCCGGTAGCGTCGACCAGGCTGACTTCGCGAACACCACGGTTCCGATTCCGGGAACCTCGCTCCTCATGTTGCTCGGCCTCACCGGCCTCGCAGCGCGTCGGCGAAGCTAACTAGCAAGTTACGCTCGTTATCGAGCGTTCAGGCCCTGCCCCGAAAGGGGCGGGGCCTTTTGCCGTTTCAGGGATGGTAAAATTGCGATAAGCATCTTGCCAACAGACTCTTCGAACACCGACCTTTCGCTCACACCGAGACGCCGTGTCCTCGTCTCCCTCTTCATCATTGCCGTGCTCTGCACCGATATCGCCGTGATCGCGAACTCGAACCTGCGGCTCCCCGTCAAGCTTCCCGTGCCTGCGAAGCTCGCCTACTACTACCAGATGTTCAGAGTCTTCGTCGCCTGGGGCACGTTGAACTCGACGTTCACCGCCCGTGTCGCCCACGAGCCCCCTTTGGCCGGCGACAGATGGGAGTGGGCCGAGCACAACATCCAGGATCTATTCACCATGCCGCTCGCCGAATCCCACGCCCGGATCTCGCTGCGGTTGACGGCCGATTGCCACGGTGTCGCGGAGCAGTTGGCGTCCCTGTACCAGCGGCGCACTGACGCCAAGGTCGGAGGGGTCCTGATCTCGGCCAAGATCTGGCCCAAGAGCCCGGAAGGTTATCTCGCACGATTCGCCGAGGCCGAGACCAAAGGGATGTGCGCCTACTGGGCGCCCTAGCAGCTACCGACGGTATGAGGTCCGTCATCGATGCGTTGCGGCGACGGTGGTCGAAGCACTGGTTCGAGCCGCAGCCTCCGCACAGCGCGGCAATATTCAGAGTGTTGCTCGGAGTGTTCTTTCTCATCTACTGGCTCCCACGCGCCCCCTACGTAGCCTTTCGCTTCACGACTCGAGGTCTCTACACGCCGGACCTGAGTCAGCTCGGACCGCTCGGCTGGCTCATGACACCGATCCCGCTCTGGGCCACGTGGGCGATCTACGGGGCTCTCGTGGCCTCGCTCGTCTCGTTTACCCTCGGATGGCGGACCCGCTCCGCGGCGGTGGTCTACTTCCTGACCTACCTCTACTTCTTCCACCTCGAGCTCTACATCCTTGGTGCTTCTTACGATCGGCTGTTCCTGCAAATCTCGTTTCTCATGTGTTTCAGTCGAAGCGACGAAGTCTACTCACTGCGGGCGGCGATGAGGCGGCGGGCCGGCTTGCCGCTCGCCACGTCCATTCCGTTTTGGCCCCTTCGCTTGATTGCGTTCCAGGGAATGCTGGTCTACTTCGCCACCGGCATTCACAAGGTCTTCGCTCCGGAGTGGTGGGGCGGCGAGATCCTCTACTACAGCATCATCAGTGCCTGGGGCTCCGATCTCGCCTATCGGATCGCGGCCCTCGGTTTCCCGATGGAGCTCTATGACGTCTTGGTCTACTCGACGATCGTCCTCGAGTTGTCCGCGCCGATCGGCCTCTACATGAGACGCTTCCAGCCCTGGTTTTTCATCGCCGGCTTCGCATTCCATTCGACCATCGCGCTCACGCTCCAGATCTGGCAGTTCATGGCGGTACCGGCGACCTACGTGCTCTATCTCGACCCTAAACGCGTCGAACGGTTTTGCGAATCTCGGTGGCCCTCGAAGGGCAACGCCTAGCCACGACTCCTGCTGACGTGAGGGCTGTCGCGGATCCACAAGCGCAGTGGTTTGCCTGCCCACTCTTCAGCATAGTCGACGCCGACTCTCGGACCTCGCTCGACGTCGACGTCACTTACGCCTGGGCCACGCTTCAGACACAGCCCCGGATCCGACGTCAAGTCGACTCCGTCGAAGCCACGATCGATCGCGAACGCCTGCGCCAGTTTCGCGGGACCGGAACAAAGATCCCGATCCCGGGTGACACCGCGATGACGCCGCATCGTCTCGATACCGCTGACGGGCTCCAGCGCTCGCACGAGACACGCCGTCGGTGCGCCTTCCCGCTCGGTCACGACGTTGAAGCACCAGTGCATTCCGTAGACGAAGTAGACGTAAGCGTGACCGCCGTCGAGCCACATCGACTGGTTGCGCTTCGTGCGTCGTCCGCCAAACGTGTGCGCCGCGCGGTCGAGGAGGCCGAGATAGGCCTCGACCTCGACGATACGGCCCGAAAGCGCCTCGCCGCTGTCGAGGGTTCGCTCGACCGTCTGCCCCAGCAGGGCCCGAGCGACGGTCTCGGGATCGCGTCGATAGAATTGCCGGCGCAGCGGGCGGGACGGCAAGGCTAACTTCCTAGCATCTCGACCGCGGCAAGCGCGTAGACGTGCGCCACCTCTTCGATGTCCCGTCGCTTGACGAACTCCTTCGGACCATGCGCGACGCTCAGGAGTCCCGGACCGTAGGCGAAGGCGGGGATACCTTTCTCCGCATAGAACCGGTTCTCCAGTATCCCCGGGCACATCTCGAACGCAGCAGCCTCTCCCCTCGCGGATTCGATCGCCGCGCCGAGCGCTCGGGCGACCGGACTGTCGACGGAGACACCGGCGGCATGCGCTTCCTGGAAGATGTCGAAGGTGGCGTCTACCCCTCCGGCCGCGACGGCCTCGACGAGTCGCTGCTTCTCCACGTCGAACCCCTCCTCCGGATTGATCCGCCGGTCCACGGTGAACGAGAACCCGTCGGGAACGACGTTGAAATTTCGACCCCCGGCGGTCTCTCCGCCCATCATGAGGATCGAATGCCTGGCGGCTTCCGGCTCGAGAGGAAAGCTCGTCACCCGGGTCTCGACCTCACTCTTCAAGAGCCTCAGTGCATCGGTCACGCTCAGCATTCTCTCGAACGCGTTCACGCCTCGATACTGGAGCCCGACGTGGGAGGTCCTCCCTTTGACGTGAACTCGGCCGGTGATGGCGCCTCGGCTCGCGAGCCAGACGACGCCACCCGTGGGCTCCGCCGTCAGCATGCAGACCGGCTCCTCCTCCGCGCTCACGAGAAGACCCTTCGCGTTCAGCGCAACGGAGCCGAGGGCTCCACCTGTCTCCTCGTCCGGAACGATCCTGAGCGCTACCTTGCCTCCGAGCTGGGTGCCGTTCTCCCTGAGCGCAGCCATCGCATAGATCATCGATACGAGGCCGCTCTTCATGTCAGTCGCGCCGCGCCCGAAGATCGACTCCTCGGTCACCCGAGGTTGGAACTGTGAAGGATCGTCCGCGGGAACGACATCGACGTGACCGTGAAAGTAAACGGTGCGCGGGCCGGAACCGAGCTCGGAGCGCAGCCAGAAGCGCGGATGTTCGGGATCGGCGTCGCCCCCCGGCACTGGCTCGACCACCGACGTGAAGCCCAACGCATCGAGCCTCTCGGCGATCAGATCCAGACAAGCACGGTAGCCGCGACCCGGAGGGTTCTCCGTGTCGATAGCGACGAGCGTTGCGGTAAACGCCGCCATCTCGTCCCGGCGCTCGTCAAGAAACGTTCGAAGTCGAGAGAGCATCGTCCGGGATTTTAGTGTAGCCTCGCGCCATTATCCGAATGCTTCGATACATTCAGCGGATGGGGCCGGGGCTCCTCGTCGCGGCCGCCTTCATCGGCCCCGGAACGATCGTCACCGCCTCTCGCGCGGGTGCGAGCTACGGCACTGCCCTCTTGTGGGCCGTCGCGTTCTCCGCCGTCGCGACAGCGGTGCTGCAGGAGATGGCGGCCCGAGTAGGGCTCGTCACCCGGCGAGGCTTGAGCGACGCCTTGCGTCAGAGCCTCCCGAGCCCGGTCTTGCGGTGGCTATCTCTCGCGCTCGTCGCGGTAGCGATCACTTTCGGTAACGCGGCCTACGAGACCGGCAACCTCCTGGGCTCGTCTCTCGGGCTCGAGATCTTGACCGGTGTCTCGCCTCGGACCTGGTCGGTCGTGATCGCCTCTTGTGCGTTCGCGCTTCTTTGGAGCGGTGCCTATAAAGTCATTCAGCGCGTGCTCATCGCGTTGGTGCTGTTCATGAGCGCGCTGTTTCTCGTCACCGCGGCCTCGGTTCAGCCCTCACTCTCGGAGCTCGCGACGGGACTGGTGCCGACGATACCTTCAGGATCGCTGCTGACGGTCATCGCGCTCATCGGCACGACCGTCGTTCCGTACAACCTGTTCCTCCATGCGAGCACCGTCCAGGAGAAGTGGTCGAACGCCTCGACCGAGCAAGCGACGAGGGAATCTCGCTGGGACACCATCCTGTCGGTCGCCCTCGGAGGGCTGGTAACCGCCGCGGTCGTCGTCACCGCGACACCACTCACCGGCGTCGAGAACCTCGGCGCGATGGCCACGCAGCTCGAGCCCATCTTGGGTCGAGGCGCGTCGACGTTCTTCGGGCTCGGTCTCTTCGCCGCGGGCCTCACGAGCGCCATCACAGCGCCTCTCGCCGCGGCCTATGCCGCCTCCGGCGCCCTGGGCTTCGAAGCGACGCTCCGCGGCACTGGGTTTCGTTTGGTGTGGGGGTTCGTCATCGTCACCGGATGCGGGCTCGCGCTCGCCGGCGGGAGTCCGACCGAAGCGATCGTCCTGGCTCAAGCCGCGAACGGGCTCTTGCTGCCTCTCATCGCCGTGTTTCTACTCGTCGTGGTCAACAACGAAGCGCTCATGGGCCACTTTCGAAACCGCGCCCGCACGAACATTCTCGGCGCGATCGTCGTCTTGGTGGTCTCGGGCCTGGGTATCTACCAACTAATGCGCGTCTTCGGCGCGGTGTAGCTACAGCTTGTCGTCGGCGCGGTGTAGCTACAGCTTGTCGTCGGCGCGGTGTAGCTACCGCTTGTCGTCGGCGCGGTGTAGCTACCGCTTGTCGTCGGCCTGGTGTAGCCACCGGCCTTCCATCCCGCCGGCGATAGGAAGAATGCTGCCGCTCAGATGGCCCGAGAGCTCGGACGACGTGAAGAACACGATTGAGCGCGCGACGTCTTCGGCGGTCGCGATCTTTCGAAGGGCCATCGTGGCCGTCACTCTCGGGATCGCCGTCGGGTCTTCCATCGACGCTGCGGCCATCGGCGTGTCGACCCAGCCGGGACACACGCAGTTCACGCGGCCCCGCGGGGCGAGGCGTACGATCTCGTTTTTCAAGCTTCGGGTCATCCCGTAAGCCATCGCGGCTTTCGCGGAGGCGTAGTCGGTGTGGTTCTCTTCGCCGAACACAGCTGCGGTGGAGGCGACGAACACGATCGAGGCCTCGTCTCGAGGCACATCTGCCAGGTGGCGCATGAACCCACGGCAAGTAAGAAACGCACCCGTCAGATCCGCATCCAGTGTTTCGTTCCACTGCTCGAGGCTCATGCGATGGATCGGTGTCTCACCGGCGATCCAGATGCCCGCGTTGACGACGACGGCATCGAGCGATTCGAAGTGGCCGAGCACCGACGCATACATCGCATCGACCGAAGCCTCGTCGGAAACGTCCGCTTGGACGGCGACGCTGCCGGCAAGCTCGCGCTCGAGCGCTTCGGCGACTTCTCGGTTTCGGTGATAGTGCAGCGCAACGCGCGCACCCTCCACGGAGAACGCCCGGGCTGTCGCCTGGCCGATGCCTCCTGACGCACCGGTGACCAAAACCGTTCTGCCCGCTAGACCTGTCTGCATGTCGCGTCCTCTCGCTCGCTTATAATGCCGCCGGAGGTTCTCATCCATGGCGATGATCGCGTTTATCTTAGTCGCTCTTCTATCCGGCATGACCGTCTTCGCTCAAGACGGCGCGACGTCGTCTTGGCTTTCGCTGAGCGAAGCTCAGCTAGCCGAGGTCGAGACCCACGCCGCCGGCTACAAGGACTTCATGCGGACGGCGAAGACCGAGCTCGAGTTCGTGCGCGAAGCGGTGAAGCTCGCCGAGGCCGCGGGGTTTCGCGAGCTGTCCGACGATACGCCGATCCAACCCGGCGATCGTCTTTACGATATCAACCGGGATCGGGCGCTCACCGTCATCGTGGTCGGCACCGAAGATCTGCGCGAAGGATTTCGGGTGGTGGGCGCTCATATCGATTCGCCTCGGATCGAGCTCAAAGCACGACCGGTCTACGAGAAGGAAGGCTATGCGCTGCTTCAAACGAACTTCCACGGCGGGATCAAGACCTATCAGTGGACGAACATCCCGCTCGCGCTGATGGGCAGAGTCGACTTGAAAAACGGCTCCACCGTTTGGATCTCGATCGGAAACGACCCGGACGAGCCGACCTTCGTCATTCCGGACCTCTCGCCCCACGTGGACGCCGAGCTCCGGGATCGGACGAGCCGAGACGTCATCCAACATGAAGAGCTCGACCCGGTCGTTGGGCACATCCCGAAAGACGCAGAAGGCGGCCTGAGACGGTCCGTGGCGGACCACTTGCGCAGCACCTATGAGATCGAGCTCGACGATCTGGTTTCCGCGGAGCTGGCGCTCGTGCCGGCGATGCCGCCCCGCGACGTCGGTTTCGACCGCGGTCTCATGGCGATCTACGGCCAAGACGATCGGCTCTCGGGCTATGCCGCGCTGAAAGCGGTCCTCGATACGAAAGCTCCGTCCAAGACCGCGATCGCCTTTCTCGTCGATAACGAGGAAGTCGGAAACGTCAACAACACCGGCGCGGACTCTACCTATCTCGTCGATCTCATGGGCCGCCTCCTCTACGCCCAAATGGGGGACGACTTCCGCGAGCATTGGCTGCGACGCGCCCTGAGAGCGACCAAAGTCATCTCCTCGGACGTCAACCCGGGCATCCATCCGACGTGGCCCAATGCGTGGGAGGAAGGCAACGCGCCCCGCCTCGGCTACGGCGTCAACTTCAAGATGTACGGCCGTGGATTCACCGCGAACTCGGAGTACACCGCCTGGGTGCGGAAAGTCTTGGACGATGCGAGCATCCCGTGGCAGATCGCGACCTACAAAGTCGGCAGAGCGGGAGGGGGTACCATCGGGGGCGCTCTCGCGGACGACAACATGGAGGTGATCGACTTCGGCGTGCCGCTGCTGTCGATCCACACGCCCTACTCGATGAGCTCCAAAGTCGACGTGTATCACTTATATCGTGCGATGCATGCTTTCTACGTGAGCCCGTGAGCGTTAGCCGAGTCAGCTTTCTGCTCTGCCTGCTGGTTGTGTCATGCACTCCCAGCCGATCGCCCGACCCCTCCGCCATGGACACGATCCAGCCGGAGGAGATCCGCGCCCACATGAATTTCCTCGCCGACGATCTTCTCGAAGGGCGCGACGCGGGGACGAGAGGCTACGACATCGCGGCCAACTACGTCCGGACGCAGTTCGAAGCGATGGGCTTGATGCCCGCCGGTGATGACGGCACGTACTATCAGCAAGTTCCACTACGACGTGCGGCACTCGACGAGAGCGAGAGCTTTCTCCGGATTCGCTTCGATGGTGGGTCGAAGTCATTGAAAATCGGTGACGACTATCTTCTGCGGCCCAACCTCGGCAGAAGCGATGTCCCGGTCGAAGCCGTACTCGTGTTCGCCGGCTACGGTATCCGCGCGCCGGAGCTCGACCACGACGACTATGAGGGGCTCGACGCCTCCGGCAAGATCGTCGTTCACCTGTCGGGCGCGCCCGAAAGCTTCGGCTCCACGGAGCGCGCGGTCTACTCGTCGCGAGAGACGAAGGCCGCCCAAGCGCTCGATGCGGGCGCGGTAGGCCTCCTCACCGTCCTCACGGAGCTCGACCTCGAGCGGCGCCCTTGGGAGCGCTTCCGCGAGGGCTCTCGCTCACCGTCCATGGCCTGGATCGACCCGGATACGAGCCA
The DNA here is from genome assembly GCA_029263435.1 of Acidobacteriota bacterium. Lineage (GTDB taxonomy): Bacteria > Acidobacteriota > Vicinamibacteria > Marinacidobacterales > SMYC01 > JAJCXL01. The sequence continues at coordinate 7,973 of JAJCXL010000585.1, forward strand.
GACGTCTAGTGCGCTCGACGCGCTCGACGTCGTCGGGGTGATGCGCGCGTCGGAGTCGCTCCTCGCATCCGACGCTTCGGATGTCGAGCCCGGAGCGACGGCGGAAGCGCGCACCGTGTCTCACCACGAAGCGCTCGAAAGCCCGAACGTCGTCGCGATGCTCGAAGGCGATCCCGGTGAAGAGGTCGTCGTCTACTCGTCTCATCTCGACCACGTCGGAAGGGGCACGCCCGAAGACGGCGACGACATCTATAACGGCGCCTACGACAACGCCTCCGGCATCGCCGTCATCCTCGCCGTCGCCCGTGCGTTCGCCTCGACCGAGACGAGGCCCGCGCGCTCCATCGTGTTCATCGCCGTCACGGCGGAAGAGAAGGGACTGTTGGGCTCCGACTTCTTCGCCCAACACCCCAGCGTGTCGGCCCCGGTAGTCGCGAACGTCAACGTCGATGGCGCCCTGATGTTCCATCCTCTGCGAGACATCATCGCTTTCGGAGCCGACCACTCGACTCTCCTCGACCCCGTCTCGAGAGCCGCCTCACAGCTAGGCATCGAGCTCAGCCCCGACTTCATGCCCGAGGAAGTGATCTTCGTTCGGAGCGATCAGTACTCCTTCGTCCGACAGGGGATTCCTGCGGTGTACCCTTTCGTGGGCACCGATACCGGCTCCGAGCGTGTCGACGGGGAGCGCGTGCTCCGCGACTGGATGGCCACTCGCTATCACAAGCCTTCCGACGACATGAGCCAGGAAATGGACTTCGACGCCGGCGCCGACTACGCCAAGCTTTGCTATTTGATCGGTGAGCTCATCGCAAACGATGCCGCCCGCCCGCAGTGGAACGAAGGAGACTTTCTGGGCGCCAAGTTCGCGCGGTGATCTCTCGAACGTCCCGCCAAGGCAGCGTACCGTCGATCTCTCGTAGATTTTGGCTACCGCCGACGGGAGATCCCCCCACCTAATCTCACCGAAAGCGAGACCGGCGAGCGGTAGGATGAATTATTACCTTCGTCAAGAGCGGATTTCGTCGCCCGCTCGGTGCATTCGTTGTAAAATCCACTTCGAAGCGCCACGGGGGTCGAACGCGCGCTTCGGCGCGCCTCGAACGCGTAAAACACGGGCTCGTACCGTCACCACCGTCAAAGGAAAAAAGAATCTATGCTGTCGATTTTTCGGCCGTCCGGGAAGGACTCCTCGCCGGGGCGCCGCCCTCGCGAAACCCAGAGGTCTCTCGGACTCAAGGGTTTGTTGCCCGACCCGCCGGAGCCAGACGGCTCGACCTTGCGCGTGCTGGACTTAGGCCCAGCTCACAACGACAACCTCGAGTTTTTCTCTCGCTACGGAGCCGAGCTCACGGTCGCGGATCTCTACAACGGGTTCATGGCTCAAAAGCTCGCCACCGGCGGCAACGAAGAGGTCCGCAAAGCGCGCGCGTTCTCGGACCTGTTGGATTACGGCTCGGGTACCCAATTCGATCTCGTGCTCTCGTGGGACATCTTGAACTACCTGAGTCCGGAGGAGCAGCTGACCCTGATGGGCTCCATCGAGCCGTACTGCATGCCAGGGACCGCCTTTCTCGCTTTCATCTGCTCACACAAAGAGATGCCTCCGAGTCCCTCCGTGTACGCCATCCAAGACGAGACGACGATTCAGTTCGAAGCGCCGGACGGTCGAACCCGTCCTTCCCCGCGCTACCTCGAAGGGGATCTCGTCAAACAGCTCTACGCGCTCACGGTGGAGAATCGTTATCAGCTTCGAAACGGCATGCTCGAATACGTGTTCTCCTACCGCATGGGATCGCGCGTCGGCACGGCGTCTAGCGCGTCTCGGGGCTATCGGTTGGCGCCGGCGTCTCGATAGCGCCTAAGACCTTCCCGATAAAACCGTCGAGCCGACCTCGGCCCGCGATCCAGCGCACCACGACGACGAGATCGTTCTCCCCATCGATGTAGACGATATTGGAGCCGGCGCCTCGGAACGTGACGGCGGAGGCGGGAGCTGAAGGCAGCGACTGCTGGCGCTCACCCTCGTCATCGACGTAGGGCTCGTTCAGAAACCAGTTCATGAACCCATAGCCTTTGTTCACTCCCGGTGTTCGCGCCATCTCGATCCACTCTTCCGAAACGATCCGCTCTCCGCCCCAAACGCCGTTTCGCAAGAACAGGTAACCGAACCGGGCGAGGTCGCGAGCGCTGATGTGCATCCCGCCTCCCCAATGGCCGCCGCCGCTGACGACTTGCATGTTCATGCCGTCGATCATGACCCAAGAGTTGTCATAGCCGTGCCAGCGCCACGTGTTCGAAGCGCCGATGGGATCCATCACCCGCTCTCTGAGCACCTGCGGCAACGGCCTTCGCCACACATGGGTGGCCACGAGCGCCAGCAGGTTCACGCGCACGTCGTTGTACTTGTAATGAGTGCCGGGGGCGTATTTGGGACGTTGAGGGTACTCGGTCGGAGACTCTCCTACCGGGCGGTCGGCCCAGTCGGGCTTTCCCCATAGCGTCCCTTCCCAATCGCTCGTTTGACGGAGCAGATGATCCCAGGTGATCGACTGATTGTGCTCGCTTTCGAACAACGCCTCGCTCGGCATGTACTCGGCGGCTCGGTCCTCGACGTTCGCGATGAGCCCGCCGTCCCAGGCGAGCCCGACGACGGTAGAGAGAAAGGTCTTCGTGACGCTGAACGTCATGTCGACTTTCTTCGTCTCCCCCCACTCCGCCACGATGTAGCCGTTTTTTACGACCAAACCGTTCAACGGTGCTCGGACGGTCGTCGGGCCGATGCGCTGGCTATGCGGCTCGCGGCCGAATCCGCTGAGCTCGTGGTTGAGCGAAAGATCCTTGGGTGCGCTCGATTCGCTGTCGACGGCGTAGTCGATCGCCTCTTGCAATCGCGACGGGTTCATTCCCGCATCGGCGGGCGCTTTCTCCGTCCAATCGCGTCGCTCGGGAAAGTAGGGATCCTGCGCTGTCGAGGCCGTCGCGACGCCTAGGCTCAGCAGCACGGAGAGAATCGTGAAGTTGCGCTTGCTCATGATCTTGCGATGTTATGAGTCTTCGGTGTCCGTCGCAAATTGGTATCATCCGCGGATGCGATGGTCCCAGATATTCATTCCCACGCTTCGAGACGAGCCCGCAGACGCCGAGGCGATCTCCCACAAGCTCATGCTCCGGGCCGGGTTGGTGAGACAGCTCGCCGCCGGCGTCTACTCCAAGCTCCCCCTGGGCTTGCGTGCGTCTCGCAAAGTCGAGGCCATCGTGCGCGAGGAAATGGAGCGCATCGGAGGACAAGAGTTCCATCTGCCGGTGCTCCATCCGGGCGAGCTTTGGAAGGAGAGCGGGCGCTGGTCTCAAATCGGCGAGGAAATGTTTCGTCTGAAGGACCGCCGCCAAGGGGACTACTGCCTCGGAATGACCCACGAGGAGGTCTTCACCGCCATCGCCCGCGACGAGCTTCGTAGCTATCGGCAGCTCCCGCAGATCTGGTTTCAGATCCAAACCAAGTTTCGAGACGAAGCGCGCCCCAAGTCCGGCGTCTTGCGAGGACGCGAGTTCGTCATGAAGGATTCCTATACGTTTGACGTGGACTTCGCCGGTCTCGACATCGGATTCGACAAGCACGCCGAGGCCTATCGGCGGATCTTCGAGCGGTGCGGGATCAAAGCGCTCTCGGTGCAGGCGGCTTCGGGCGCGATGGGCGGCAGCGAGTCCGTGGAGTTCATGAGCGTCTCGGACGCCGGTGAGGACTGGACCGTCATCTGTCCTGGCTGCGACGCCGCCGCCAACTTGGAGAAGGCCGTCACCGTCGCGCCGGAGGTAGTGGACCCCGATGCGGAGGCGCTCGAGAAATTCCCGACCCCCGGAATCCGCACGATCGACGCGTTGGCCCACTTCGCCGGAGGTGCGCCGGCGGAGCGCCAAATCAAGACCCTCGTCTACGTGGTCGATGACGAGCCGACGCTGTTTCTCCTCCGGGGAGACCATGAGCTAAACGAGGTGAAGCTCGCCGAGGCCACGGGCACCACGACGTTTAGGGCCGCGACGCCCGAGGAGTGTCAGAGTGCGCTTGGAGCCCGTCCGGGTAGCCTCGGCGCGGTCTCCGTGTCCAACATCCCCATCTATGCCGACGACGCTTTGAAGGGTCGCGTCGAGATGGTGACGGGTGCCAACGACGACGACCATCACTTCCGGCACGTCAGCGTGGAGCGCGATCTCCAAGACCTGCGGTGGGTCAGCCTTCGAAACGCGGTGGAGGGCGATGGCTGCGCTGCCTGCGGCAAGGAGGTCTCGATCAAGAAAACCATCGAGCTGGGTCACATCTTCAAGCTCGGCCTGCGCTACTCCGAGTCGATGAACCTCACCGTGCTCAACGACCAGGGTAAAGACGTGCCCGTGGTCATGGGCTCCTACGGCATCGGTATCGAGCGCCTGGTCGCGGCGGTCATCGAGGCCTATCACGACGACAACGGCATCGTGTGGCCGTGGTCGATCGCTCCTTTTCACGTCGTCATCACTCCCATCTCTTTGAAAGACGAGGCCGCGGTCGAAAAGACCGAGGCGATCTATGACGGGCTGGTGGCCGCAGGATTGGAGACGTTGCTCGACGATCGCAACGAGCGCCCCGGCGTCAAGTTCAAGGACGCGGATTTGATCGGCATCCCGCTTCGGCTCGTCATCGGACCCAAAGGTTTGGAGCGCGGGATGGTGGAGCTCGTCGAGCGGGGCACGTCAGAGAAAGTCGACGTCCCTTACGGTGAAGCCGTGGAGCAAGTGCGGGCCCGCGCCGACCGCCTCGCGTCCGCGGCTCCACGCTGATGGACGATGGCGTGACGCCTGAGATCCTCCTCGAGGATTACGGCTATTCCGCTTTCTTCTCGGACGCTCTCGCGCGTCACCACCCAGAGCTCGCTCCGGCACGCGTCGTGCTCGCGAGCAGCTCGAGCTTCCGAGTCATCACCGCGGAAGGTGAGCTCGACGCGAAGACGACGGGACGGATCCGTCACGCGGCATCGGACGCGACCGAGCTTCCCGCGATGGGCGATTGGGTCGGCCTCGCGGAGGACCGCATCGAGTGGATCCTGCCGCGGCGGACCCGGCTCTCACGAAAGTCTCCCGGGAAGAAAACTCGAGAACAGATCGTGGCCGCCAACGTCGATCAGGTGGTCATCATGATGGGACTCGACAATGATTACAGCGAGCGGAGGCTGGAGCGCTATCTGACCACGGTCTGGGATAGCGGCGCCTCGCCCATCGTGCTCCTCAACAAAGCAGACTTGGCAGCGGATTTCGAAGACCGACGCGAAGCCATCGACGCGCTTTCGGGAGGCGTCCCGGTGATCGCGGCGAGTCTCGCGACCGGTCTCGGCGTCGAAGCCGTCGAGAAGCTCCTCCTCCCGAGAGAGACTGCCGTCCTCATGGGCTCGTCGGGGGTCGGCAAGTCCACCCTCATCAATCGATTGCTCGGCACCCAAGCTCAGAAGACGCGCGAAGTGCGCGCGAGAGACGAGCGCGGGCAGCACACGACCACGCACCGGGAGCTCTTCGTCCTTCCCGGAGGGGCGCTTCTCATCGACAACCCCGGGATACGAGAGCTCCAGTTATGGGCGGATGAAAGTGCGCTCGAGCAGAGCTTCGACGACATTCGTCAGCTCGCGGATGGCTGCCGCTTTCGAGACTGCAGCCATGAGGCAGAGCCGGGTTGTGCGGTGATGGAGGCGCTGTCTTCGGGAACGCTCGCATCCGAGCGGCTCGAGAGCTACCGCTCACTCCAAGAGGAGCTGCGCTATCTCCGTATCCGGCAGGACGAGTCCGCCCAGCGCGCCGAAAAACAGAAGTGGCGCGAAATTCACAAAGCGATGCGGAAGACTGGAAAGCATCGCCGGACGTAAGTTGGCGGCGATCTGACCACTCAGTCGGCGCTTCCGCTGCCTGACCACTCAGTCGGCGCTTCCGCTGCCTCCCGCCCACCACCAGCGCGCGCTCTTGCGGGTCCCGAATCCCGCTGAGACGTCGAGCTTCAACATGAGCGTTCGCAGCCACGTCCCCGCGAGCCATCGGCCCACGCGGTTCCACCACTTCGAGAAGTCCTTGTTATAGGGACACACTCGAATGCAGATCGAGCAGTCGCTATTCTGACCGACCCAGAAGCCGAAACATTTCTCGGCGTCGACGCTCCACTTGCGCACTCCGACGAGATTCGAGCGGTTGTGCACTCGAGTGCTCGGCTCGCCGAATGGGATCGCTTTGGCGGGGCAAGCGTTGGAACATCGCTGACACTGATCGCAGAACTTCTTGACTCCGAAGGTCCGGGGCGCGTCGTGATCGAGCGGCAAGTCCGTGAAGATCTTTCCGAGCCGTATCCGTGGGCCGAACTCCTTCGTGATCAAGATTCCGTGGCGACCGTACTCGCCGAGTCCTGCCTGGATCGCGTAAGGGACCGCGAGCGCGGTGTCGTTCAAGCTCTCGACCGCACGGTAGCCGAGATTGCGAATGTATTGACCGAGGGAGAGCACGGTGACGGTATCCCGCGCGTAGCCCAACCCGGTGGCCGTACCACTGAGCGCCGACGGGACCGTTTGGATCAAGTCGTGGTCCATGCTCGTCGCGATGACGATGACGTTATTCAGGCCCTCCGGCAAATCGACCGGCTTCGCGCTCTTGGTCTTCGCACTGTATTTGTGCGTGTACACCCAGCGCTCGTCGAACCCGGTCACTCCTACGAGGTCGGCGCCGAACGCTTTCGCGACTCGCTTGATCTCGACGGTCATCTCCGCGCTCGACGGGATCGCTCGCTTCTCGGATGCCTCGGCGCGAAATACGGTGAACGCGTCCAGAAAACCTTCGCGTCGGTCGTCTCCTTCGAATCGTTCCGCGAAGATGTCGCTGACGTACCACGAGGCGTTTCTGACCGAGTAGTCGTTTTGGGTAAAACCGTCGACGTCGCGGTAGTGCTTCAGCGGCTTGCGGTAAGTTTCGTAGAACGTGTCGGACTTGGCGGAGTGGACCGTGGGATCCCAGAACGACCGACTGTAGATGTCGTCCTTCTGGCTAAAGCGCTCGAAAGAATCCGGATCGACCTCGAAGCCAGCTTCGTCGTCTCCGTCCATCGGGAGATCGAGTATATGCGATTCCGACGAGCGACTCCTGCGCTCGAAGGACGCTAGCGCACCCGTAGGCGCTGCACGAGCACTTTGGGAAAGACGCCGAAGTGGAACGTCGCGCCCTGGCCCGGCTCTCCCCACGCGACGTCGACGCGGATCTCGTCGACGAACGGAAACAAGACCCGGAGCCCCACCCCGTAGCCGCCGAGAAACCGATCGAGCGCGAGCTCGTCGTTTCGGTTCCAGGCATGGCCGAGATCCGCGAAGCCGGCGAGCTGCACTCCGACATAGGCCGAGAAGAAGGTGAGCTTGAACGCTTTCGGCGGAAGGAGCATGTAGCGATATTCGGCGGTCGCCATCTGCTGATTCTTTCCCGAGCGCGAGTCCAACGACCAGCCGCGAATGGTGTTCGTCCCGCCGATGTGGAAATCCTGATGGATCGGTATTTGCTCGCCGACGCGGCCGGAGCGCAACGAGGTCAAAGACGTCAGCAAGACGTTGTGGCGCTCAGCCCAAGTGAAATAGCGCTGGATGTCGAATATCGCCGTCCAGTACGACTGACCGGTATCCAGCACATCGCTTCTCGTGAGCTCGATCTCGTTCTTCCAACCGGTCCCGGGGCGAGACCAGAGGTCTCGAGTGTCGTAGCCCACGAAAGGACCGTAGGTAATGATGTTGTCGGTGTCGTCGGTCGACAACGTAACACCGGGTCGGTCCGCCGTGAGCCGGGTCCAGCCGAGCCGGCCACCGACGCGCCCGCTTCTTCCGATGAAGCTTCCGACTCTCAAGTCGGGCTCATAAGAGAGCTCTTCGAAGTCGTCGAGGACGTTGTCGCGATCCCGGCGGAGAAACTGCGCCGTCACCGAGAGATGGTTCCCTGCAATCCAAGGATCGCGCACGAACACGTCCACGTTCGTCGCGCCGCCGAACTGGGCGGTCGCTCCAAGCTCGATATTGCGGCCGAACAAATTGACCGACTTCAGTCCGGGCCCGATCGAAAGCCCGTTCTCGTCACTGACCTGCAAACTCACCGAGGGCAAATAGGGAAACGTTTCCACGACCCGAATGACCACCCGGACGCCATCGTCGCTCGCGGACGCCTCGTGCTGGATGTCCGTGAAGATGCGGAGGCGATCTAGGCGCTCCCGATCTCTTGAAGGGTGCTCGAGGGTGTAGACCCCGCCGGGTCGAGAGAATAACTCACGCCGGACGACATACTCTTTCGTGTGGCGTAGCCCGACAATCTCGATCTCGCGGATCGGTTTGCCCTGAAGATCCTGAGACGTAGCGAGCGCGGCGCAGCTAAGAAGCGCCAACGCGGAGCCGACGATGCGGGATTGACTAGATGACATTCCTCTTACGAGACGACGGCAGTACTATACTCCACGCCCTCCTTTCCGCTTGGCGCCGGCGTTTGGCACTCTGAGAGAGTTACCCGACAATTTATTCTCTTTCACCGACCCGCGGAGCTCTACCTTCTCGATGACCTCCCTTCGAACCAAGTTGATCGCACTCGCCGTGCCGAGTGTGCTCGTCGTGGGTCTCGGTGCGGCGTTCTTCATTCGGCACACCGGACGAGCCATCCGCGATGCCGAGCAAGACCTGTGGGAGAGCCAGGTCGTTCGAGCGACGCAGAGAATCCAATCCGATCGTGAGTCCCTCGCTACGATTCTCATGGAATACGCTTTGTGGGACGAGATGGTCGCCTTCGTACACCACCCCGACGAGACCTTCGCGGCCGAGAACTTGGGCCCGTGGCTCGAGGCTGGACACGCCTTGGATTTCGTCGTGGCGTTGGACGCCGAAGGTGTCGTCGTCCACGCGGCCGACCCGACCGGTCATTTTCGCGCCGGGACCCGTGCCGACGACTCTCCCCTCGTGAGAATGGCCCGGAGCGAGCCCGGGTCGGATCGGGTGTGGGTGACAGAGGCGGGGCCAGTGTGGTTTATCGGCGGGACCATTGATTCGAGCTCAGTGACGGAGTACCCGTCGCCGGGTCATGGCGTACTTCTGGTAGGGAAGGTCCTGTCGGCCGCCTATGTGGCGCGGCTCGGCGAAAGCTTGGGACTTCCCGTCGAGTTCGTCGAGGGTGTGGAGGAGGACCCGGAGCTCGAGCCGGGCGAGCGCAAAGGGTTCATCGGCGAACTTCCGATCCTCGATGGGCGCTCGCGCTCGGGGAGTTTCTTCATCTCGCAAAGCGCCGGCATCGCGCAAAGCTCGGCAAACGCTTTCTTCGCGCTCGCGGTTTATTTCTTGGTTTGTCTCGTCAGCGGGCTCGTCATTCTCGTCGCGCTAGTCGACCGAGCCGTGGTCGCGCCCGTGCTCCACTTACGCCAGCGGGTCGGTCACCTTCGCGCCGGCACGGTGCCCGGCACGAGCGCCCCCGCCCGGTTGAGCGGCGAGATCGGACAGCTCTCCGAAGAGTTCGACGCACTGGCGAAAGATCTCGATCGCTCTCTCAAGAATGTCAGTGACGGAAAACGGCTCGCGGATACGCTCGTCGAAGCGCGCGACGCGGCAGAGGCCGCGAACCATGCAAAGAGCGAGTTTCTCGCGACGATGAGCCACGAGATTCGCACCCCGATGAACGGCCTGCTCGGGATGACGGAGCTTCTGCTCGGGACGCCACTAACGGATCAGCAGCGGCACTTCGCGGAGACCGCGTACCGCTCCGGGCAATCTCTGCTCACGGTTCTCGACGACATCCTCGTGTTCTCGAAGATCGAGGCGGGGAAGCTGAACCTCGAACCCATCGACTTCGATCTGCGACAAGTGATTGCAGAGGTCGCCGTGCTCTTCGAGGAGCAGGCGCGCGGCAAGGGCCTCGGCCTTGTCTGCGAAGGTGTCGGTGATGCGCCCCTGCCGGTCTGTGGGGACTCGGGCCGGTTACGTCAGGTGTTGTGGAACCTCGTGTCCAATGCCATCAAGTTCACAAAACGCGGGTCTGTCACCGTGCGACTCCGCCGTCTGGAAAGGGTCGACGACAGCTGGTGGGTCGGGCTCGAAGTGCAGGACACTGGGATAGGGATCGATTCCGAGAAGCAGTCCGTCATTTATGAGCGGTTCGCGCAAGCGGACGGCTCGATGAGCCGGAAATATGGCGGCACGGGTCTGGGGTTATCGATCTGCAAGCGGCTCATCGAAATGATGGACGGAGATATCCACGTCACGAGCCAACCCGGTCAAGGCGCAACCTTCTCTTTCGAGGTCCGACTCGGGACCGCCACCGAGGCATCGACTCGGCGAGAGAGCGAGGTAGCGTCGGTTCCGTCAGCCGGTGTGGGCGATGTACCGGTAAAGCGCCTCACGATTCTCTTGGTGGAGGACAACCCGGTGAACCTCGAGATCGCCTCGGCGTTGCTCGAGGCCGACGGCTACGCGTTCGACGTGGCGACCACCGGACGGGAGGCGCTCGAGCGGGTGTTCGCTCG
>JAJCXL010000586.1 GCA_029263435.1 Acidobacteriota bacterium
GGATCGTGCGCGAAAAGCACGTGCGCACGGCCATCGAGCACTACGGGTTCGAAGGCGCGGCTCTCGTCCCGCCGGTCCCGGCCCCGGCCGCAACGCCAGCGCCCGTCCAAGACACTCTCCCTGAGCCGGCGCCCGACCAACCCACTATCCCTGAGCCGGCGCCGGTCCAACCGACTCTCTTCGAGCCGATGCCGGAGAGCCCGCCGGAAAATGATGCACCGGCAACGCCGGAGCCGAAGTTGCAGCCGGGGGCGCCAACCACGGTTCCGATTAGCGACCACAACGCGAGGCAACTCATTACCGCCATCGCTATCGTCTGCGGCGTGCTCATTTTGGGAGCGCTGTTCTTGTGGAGCCGAGCCAGTGGAGGCGTCGCGAGAGGCAACCCGACATCCCCAGAGGTCGCCTCCGGGATCAGCCCGGTGCGGGCGCCGACGCCGACTGCGACTCCGGAGCCCAGGATTCGGCGGAAGCGCGAACCGTCCTCCGCGGAGCCCGTCGGAGCCAACGCTCCTTGGGCACCGGCCTCCCTTCGGGGTGAGGGCTCGTCAGCCTCGGCAGCGCAGCCACGGGAGGCCGCGCAAAACGAGACTCCCAAGCAGAGCATGGCCGAGCGATTCCCGAGCAGCCTCGAAATTTCGAGCTCGGAGCCCGCGGAGGTGTGGCTCGACGACAAGCGCTTGGGAATGGCGCCCGGTCACTTTGCCCCGATAGCGCCCGGGCGGTATCAGATTCGATTGGACGCGGGGGACGGCCGCGTATTCGAAAAAGACGTCGTCGTCACGTTAGGCTCGACGACCTACATCAACGCCAGCACCTTCTCCCGGTAGGGCGAGCTCATCCAACGGATTTCTAAGGCGAGATCTTGGCCCCAGCCAAGAGTGCAACCCCGGCAAGCGTTGTCTGCCCGGCGTTGAGACCGAGCCGGAAGTCGTCATCGGAGAACGTCGAAAAGCGATCCGTAGGCTGATGCCAATGAGGATCCCAGCCGCCACCGATATGCGCGCCGCGCTCATTCTCACGCAAGCTCACCGCCGGGACGATGTTCATGAAGGGCGTCGAGTCGGTGTTCGTCATGTGCGGTCCCACGGTCGCGGGATAGTCGGTCGCGTAGGCATCATTCGCCGCCTTGAGCAAGAACGCGAGCGCCCGCCCCTCCGCCATGAGCTCCGACGTCGACTGGAACTCTATGTTCACATCTGCCTCCGGCCGCTGGTCGCGACTCACGGTTCCATCCGCGCGCGGAGCTCCGTGGTCGAAGAGCATCATGTCGTGTTGAATCATGCCGAGCCACCGAGGCTCCGGATACGAACCCGACCCCGCGGGCTCCTCGATGCCTTGTAGCTCACGACGCTGCTCGACATAGGCGCGGGCGCCGTTCAAGCCCGTCTCCTCGTTGTTCCACAGAGCGAAGCGAATGCTCCGTTCGGTCACGACGTCAGGCGCGTTGAGGACTCGAGCCAGCTCCAACACCAGTGCCGTGCCGGAGCCGTCGTCGTTGGCCGCTTCACCCCAGCCATGGCCGTCCATGTGCGCACCGATAATGTACATCTCTTCAGGGTGGCTGCTCCCAACTTTCGTGCAATAGACTTCCTGGCGCGGGCCGTTCGTGGCGGGCTCCCGGTTCAGCTCACGAAGCGCTTCATCGGGCTGCGCCATCGGATCGGTGTTGACGCCGGTGCGAGCGCGATACCCGAAAATCGAGCTCCCTCCCGGACCCGATCCGTTTCTTCCGATCCGCCCCCCGGTGGGAGTCGGGTCGCTTGGATTCAAGGGTCCTGGGCTGCGCCGGCCGCCGGTGCGCGGCTCTGGGTCATAGACGTAGTCGATCCGAGCCGTCGTGGTGCAGCCGACTTCTTTGAGCCGCGCCTCGATCCAATCGATCGCGTCTCGATTGCGCTTCGTGCCCTGGCGCCGGTCCCCGAACTGCGTCAAACCTTTCAAGGTCTGCTTGAACTGCTCGAGATCCAAGCGGCTGACGAGGGTACGAACGTCCTCGTTATCGGCGTCGATCTCAGCGGGTGGTTGCGCAGAAGCGAACGAGGCGATTAAAACGACGCTGAGGACAGCGAAACCGAGTTTTCTCATCACGGGACTTTTCTCCACTCCGGCTCTCAAACGAACGGTTGGTCAATCGAAGGGCTCTGCTCGGTGAATAAGTGCCCGCCGTCTTCGGTGACATAGAAGCAATCTTCGAGCCGGACCCCGAACTCCCCGTAGACGTAGACACCGGGCTCGTTGCTGAAGCACATGCCTGGCGCGAGCGGCATTTTGTTTCCGCGCACCAGATAGGTCCATTCATGGCCGTCTAGCCCGATGCCGTGCCCGACACGGTGAGTGAAGTGCTTGTAGTCCGGTCCGAAGCCCGCATCCGTGATGACTTTCCTCGCCGCCGCATCCACCGTCTCACACGCGACTCCCGGCCGCACCGCGTCTCGCGCCGCGTCCTGCGCTTTTTTTTCCAAGTTCCAGATCTCTCGCTGCCGGTCCGTGGGCTTGCCGAACACGACCGTGCGAGTGATATCCGACCGATAGCCGTCGACGCTGCAGCCACCATCCATCATGACGATATCGCCCGTGCTGAGCTTTTGCGGCTTGATGCTGCCATGAGGAAACGCGGAGTACTCGCCAAACTGCACCCCAGCGCCGCCTTGCGCTCCCATCTTGTCGTGGGCGGCGGAAATGATCGCGGACGCCTCGAAATGAGTCATACCTTCCTCGAGTGCATCAACGGTGGTTTTGTAGGCCTTCAACGTGATGTCATTGGCTCGCTGCATTAGCGCCAGCTCTGCGGGGGACTTCCGGATCCGACACCCCACCGTCACCGGGTCGGCGGAGACGGCCTCGATTCCGGGGGCGGCTCGACGAACACCATCGACGAGGAAGTAGCGCGTCCGCTCTTCGAAGCCAATCTTTCCCGAACGGATACCACGGTCATTGAAAATGCCCGCGACAAGAGCGTAGGGACTCTCGTGCTCTTCCCAGGTGCGAATGTCGTCGCCGAAACGGATGCGCTCTCGAGCTCTTTCCTCCTCGAAGGCGGGGCACACGAAAGCGGGCTCTCCTTCGCGCGGCATGACCATCGCGAACATGCGCTCGCTTTGACCCCAGCGGACACCGGTGTAGTAGAACAAGGTGGAGCCGGACTCCAAGTAGATGCCCGCGATGCCGTGCTCTTTCATCAGTCGCTGCGCATTGGCGATCCTGCCGCGCCTCTCGTCGTCCGTGATCGGCTCGATGTCGGTGACCATCGACGTCAGGCTGTCCAAAGACTTCGGAAGCGCTCGCTCGGCAGCGAGAGCGGTGGAGGAAAGCGCGACGGAACCGACGGCCGCACCCGCCGCGACTTGCATGAAACCTCTACGATCGATGCACATGGCTGACTCCTAATTTGTGTAGGGCGGGCTCGCTCTTCGCTCGCCCGCTCGGGGTGTCCGGCGCTACGCGCCGTTCTCGCAGCAGATGTCTTGGGTGCCGCTCGGGCTCACCACACCACCGCTGAAGCTTGGAGTATATGTCACCCGCGAACGCTCGGGGGTCCGGCCCCAACGCGCCGTTCTCGCAGTGGATGTCTCGGGTGCCGGCCGGGCTCATCGCACCATCGAACGGGTGGACGTCAATCTCGGCCAATCTCTTCTGCGTCAGACGGTTGCCGGCCGCTCGTGAAGGCGATGTTATCGAGGATAACTTTTCCCGTGGGCGTTCGGTCGAACACGAAGCGCATCTCGACGAGCGCCGAAGGCTCGAGCGTCGACTCGACTGCGAGGAAATCGGGGAGAGGGAACCAGAAGCTCTGAAACACGGGCTCGGTCTTTGCCGTGCGATTGAAGAGGTCGCTTTTTCGTACCTGCACCTCGATCGCCGGCTGCAGGAGCGAGAAGTGCGAAAGCGGCAAGCGGGCGACGGTGCCGTGGATGTCTACCGCCTCGATAGTGAAGTCGATGGGGCCGGTCTCCGATTCGACGGGCTCGGAATCTACGTCGGTCTCGGCTTCGTCGTCATCGTCTCCGTCCGAGCTCGAGACTTTACCCCCGTCCGCGAGCGTGAACACGAAGACGTCCTCGCCCGTCAACTCGACACCCGGTGGTAGCGAAATGAGATAGAGAGCCGGTTCTTCCGTGTCATCGCTTTCATCGCGGCTCCAGCCGAGAAAAGCCGCGCTCGTTCCTTTGTCGTCATGTTTGAGCTCCACGACGTTCTCGCTCCACTCCGCGAGATTCTCACCTTCGAGCACCCCTCCCGGTATCGAGGTCGTGAACAGATCCAAATCTTCCTCGAAGTCCGCAATCACCCGGTGAGTCGAGTCCTCGTAATGCGTCGTGTAGATGGTTTCGGGAAGCCATTCGCGGCCGGTCCGAGCGTCTCTGAACAAAGGGAGATAGCCGAGATCTTCATTCAGGGTTATCTCGAAAAAAGCCGAGAGATACACTTTGGCGATCTCTTCTTGGGCCGGCGCGGGCAGGATCGGCGTCAAGTTCAAGATCTGCTTACCCGGCGTGCCGCTGTCCGAACGGCCCCAGCTCGTGTTGAACTGCCCATGATTCGCGCCGTACACGTAGAGACTCGACTTGAATCGAAAGTCCTCGCCGGTCAGGAGCACGCGCTCGAACTGCCGCGACCCGGCGAACGACTGCACGTCTCCATCATGCGAGCCGTGCAAGACGAAATAGTTCGCGTCGACGAGAGGGGTCCTCCGGCCTGCCGGCTTGTACTGCCCGTCGACCGGAGCGATGGCGGCAACCCCTCGAATCTCGAAACCGAAGTCGAAGAGCACGGACGCATCGTCGGGGTAGCGCTCGAGCGAGTTGAAGGCGTGGGCGATGGCCACTGCTTCTCCGCCTCGGGAATGTCCGATGAGACCGATGCGGCTCAGGTCCACTTTGTCGAAAAACGGATTGTCCGGTTCGTCGTTCCACCCGCGCCAGACCTCGAGGTGCTTGAGCAACAGCCACCCGCGCGCGTCGTTCTCGGTCTCGAGCCCTCGTCCCCGAAGCTTGTCGAGTCGTCCGGAGAAAGAGCTGTTGATGAAGTTCTCGTCGACCGACACGAAAAGGATCCCTCGACTCGCGAAAAGCTCACCCAAATAGCCATAGCCCGGGTCGGAGAAATCCTCCATCCCGTGATTGCCGTGCACGGTGAGGATGAGTGGAAACGGTCCCTCTCCTTCGGGAAACCACACGCGCCCTTGAAGCGGAAGTGCGGCTTGATCGAAGCCCCAATACTCCGTCCGCGCCCAGCCGGAACGTCCTTTCCATCCTTCGATGAACGCGGTCCCGTCGACGGACTCCGTCACGAGGTCAGCATACTGACCGAACTCCGGGCGGTGCCGGTCCTCTCCGCTTCCATAACTCAAGGTCCCCACCGGATGAGCTCCGCGCTTTGCCGGGCTCGGATAATCGAGAGGCTCGACCGCGTCGGCCGATTGGAGCGCCACGTTGACCGGTGCCTCTACTGAGAACCCAGGACGAAAAAAGAACACGATGCCATAGACGAGAGCACCCAAACTGACGACGACCCCCAGCCGCGCGACCAGACCACCTCCCGACAGCGCGCTCGCGAGCGACCCGCCGAGACAGGTTGCCGGCACGATGACGAAGGCCGCCATCCAGAACTGGCCCCAGGGCTTGAAACCGCCGAAGTGGTAGTAAAGGAACGCGAGGGTGCAAATCAATATCCAGGAGTAGAGCTTCGGCACCCGAGACGAGACCCGGAGAACCACGAGGACGACGACCCCGAAGACGAGCATCTGGCCGACGAGCTTGACGACCGCCAGAAGATTCCCGAAGCTCGGAGCAGGCGGCGCGACACGCTGATAGCCGACGAGCAAGACGAAGCCCACCAAGACGAGCGCCAACGCGCCGGAAGCCCCTCGCCAGAATCGGTCCATGTCGAGCGAGAGGATAACTTATAATCGCCCCCGATTTGTCGTCGCTGTCTCAAGTCCTCCTCGTCGGAGCTGGCGGGTTCGTCGGCGCGAGCCTTCGATTCATCGCGAGCGAGCTCATCCATCGATTCGGACCGACCGGGTTTCCCTATGGGACCCTCACCGTCAACGTCGTGGGTTGCCTGGCGATTGGCCTTCTCACCGGCCACGCAGACGCTCGCCAGATACTCAGCCCGGGGATGCGCTTGGTCCTCGTCGTCGGAGTGCTCGGAGGCTTTACGACGTTTTCTTCTTTCGCCAACGAGACACTCTGGCTGGCGCGCTCGGGCTTGAGCTTGCGGGCCGCCGTGAACGTGACCGCCAGCGTCTTGCTCTGTCTCGTCGCCGCATGGACGGGATACGCGCTGGGAAGCCGACCCTAGCTAGAGCATCACGCGCTTCAGGTCTCAGTTCCGGCAATCACTTCGATGGGCGAGCCGTCGTCTCGTTCCGATACGATCTCACCGATGACGCTCACGTCCGCGAGTCGCGAGAGTGCTTCATCGACACGATCACGAGGTAGGCCGAAAAGCAGTCCACCGGACGTTTGAGGATCGAAGAGAAGCTCCAGCTTCGGATGGCGGGTGGCCTCCGGAGAGAACACGACGCCTTTTTTCGCTTTCTCGTTCTCGGGATGAAACGTGCTCCTAAACCCTTGGCCGAGAAGCTCGACCGCCCCGGCAAGCGCGGGCAAGCGAGACACATCGACAATCGCACTCACTTTGCTCGCACGCACCATCTCGGCGAGATGCCCGAGCAGTCCGAAGCCGGTGATATCCGTCATCGCGCTCACCCCGAGCTCGGGGACGATCCGCCCCGCGTGGACGTTGCTTTCGAGCATCGACTCCAGCGTCGATTGAAGCCTAGGCCCGGAGAGCTTCCCCTGCATATCGGCATGCAGCAACACCCCGGTTCCGAGCCGCTTGGTCATCATCAAGGCGTCGCCAGGTCGGAGCCGACCGATGGACAGAAGCGCTTGCGCCGCGAACCCATCGACGGAGAACCCCACCAAAAGCTCGGGAGCGGTGGTCGTGTGCCCGCCCAGGAGTGTGATGCCCTCCGCATCGAGCACCGCTCGTGCTCCGGAAAGAACTTGGAACAAGATCTCTTCCGCTTCATGGGGCGGAGCGTCCGACGGGATCGCCACTAGGGCCAACGCGTAGCGCGGGATGGCGCCGGTCGCATAGAGATCCGACACGGAGTTCACGGCCGCGACTCGACCGACGAGATAGGGGTCGTCGACGAACGCTCGAAACGCGTCGACGCTCGAAACGACGACATCGCCTTTGGGCGTGCGGTAGGCCGCCGCATCATCGGGAGCTTCGAGACCGAGCTCTACCGTCGGGTCCCCGGGGCGAGGCGGAAGCCGTTCGAGCGCACGGTCGAGAACGCTTTGTCCGACTTTTGCCGCACATCCGCCGCACAGCATTGCCATTTCCTTCGACATGTCAGGGAGCTTCTCGAAGGCGTCGGTCATCATTCCCTCGCCTTTGAGCACTTGAAATTTCTCCATGAAGCGTCGGTCGATCCAGTCCTTGAGCTTCATCACCCAAGCGCCTTCGAACGAGATACCGGATTTGGCTCCCAGCGCGGTGCCGTCCCCGAGGTTCAAGAGCGTCAGGAAATCACTTTGCGGACGGTAGTCCTTCAAGGCGCGTCCGGCGAGCTTGGCCCGTAAGTTGTCGATGAGATAGGGTCCCTGTCGCACGGCATAGACCCCGGCTTTGGGAGTGTCGGGAAAGTCGGTCATCGTCGCGCAATCACCCACCGCGAACAAGTCGTCGTGTCCTTCGACTTGAAGGGTCCGACGCGTGCGGACGAAGCCTCGCGACGTCGTCGGCAGCCCCGAGTCCGTGAACACCGGATGACTCGCCGCGCCTGTCACCCAGATCAACGCGTCGTAAGGCATCGTGCCTCCGTCTTCGAACACGATCACGTCCGGTTTGGCTTCGCGAACCCGTTTTCGAGGGACGAGATCGATCCCACGTGACTTGGCGTTGTCGTTGACGCGCTCGATGAGACCGCTCGGGTAGCCCGTCAGGACGTCGTCGAGCGCATGGACGAGTCGCACGCACACGGAGGAGTCCTCACGCACGCCGAGCCGCTCCCAAAGAGTAAAGGCGAGCTCGACTCCCCCAGCCCCGCCGCCGACCACGACGACCGTGAAGGGCGAGCGATCCTTTCGGGCCTGAACCCGCTCGACGAGCTTTCCGACCCTCCCGACGAGCTCGACGATGGGCCGGGTCGGCATCGCGTGCTCACGGATCCCAGGGAGGTCGAGTCCCGCGACCGTCGAACCGATATCGATCGCAGCGACGTCATAGTGCACCGGCGGACGGCCCTCCACGTGGATGCGCCGGGCCGACGCATCAATCCGAACCGCGGGCGAGAGAATCACCCGTGCTTTCGCGCGACGCGCCAACGGAACGACATCGATCTCGAGCTCCCGGACGTCGTACTGACCCGCGACGAAGCCGGGAACCATTCCGGAGTACACCGCGACCGGACGATCGACCACTACGGTGAGGTGCGTGTTGGGAGGGGGCTCCATCGCGAATCGGCGGATGACTTGAACGTGGGAGTGGCCCCCGCCGACGAGTACGAGCTCTGTGGTGCTCCGAGTAGAGGGTGTCACTGACAAGGCGGGCCATTGTACAACGCGTGTCAGGACGTTCAGCGGCGGACGCC
>JAJCXL010000587.1 GCA_029263435.1 Acidobacteriota bacterium
CGATCCCGCAACCCCGCGGCAAGCTCTTCACGCGACGGAGGGACGGGCACCGGGGTATCCGGTCCGCCGAACGGCGTGGGCGCCGGGTCGACGGGGAGAGTGGGCTCGCTCCCG
This sequence comes from Acidobacteriota bacterium, assembly GCA_029263435.1. Lineage (GTDB taxonomy): Bacteria > Acidobacteriota > Vicinamibacteria > Marinacidobacterales > SMYC01 > JAJCXL01. The sequence goes on from JAJCXL010000587.1 coordinate 115, forward strand.
ATCTCGGCGGGGCTGTTGAGCCCCAAGGCGTTTCTTCCATACTCGAACGCGGCCGCGATTCTGTTTCTGGCATCCGTCATGGCGACGTCATTGAAGTTGAACACTTCGAGCACCGCCGCGGCAGCTTCGTCTCGACGCGTCAAGGTCGTGACGTCGTCTTCATAGCTGAAATCGAAGGGAGCTCGGACCGTGACCGGCGCGATGTCACCAAGCTCGAACTGCTGGACCCGATAGTTCAGCCCCGGGGTCAGAAGAAATGCGAGACAGATAAACAAGACCGCCGCCCAAGGCCACGGAGACTTGAACACGAGGTCGAAGACGTCGCGTTTACGAAGCTTTCGCAAGCCGCGATGCGACTCGGTCTTGGGCTTAGGGGTCTCTGGCTCGTCCATCTATTCCGAGCCCTTCTTGACTTGAGAGATGGGTTTCGGACCGGTAGTGACCCGGTTGCGCTCATAGGCCCGAACAATGGACCGCACGAGCGGGTGGCGCACGACATCCGTGGCATCGAAGTGAACGAAGCCGATACCGGAAATACCGTCCAAGATTTTTCGGGACTCTACGAGCCCGCTCGTTTTGCCGGAAGGTAGATCGATCTGGGTAATATCACCCGTGACGACAGCCTTGGAGCCGAAACCAATCCGAGTGAGAAACATCTTCATTTGCTCGGATGTCGTATTTTGGGCCTCGTCCAAGATGATGAAGCTGTTATTCAGGGTGCGCCCGCGCATGAATGCAATGGGCGCAATCTCGATGGCACCGCGCTCCACGAGTCGCGCGACTTTCTCGGAGTCCATCATGTCGTACAACGCATCGTAGAGCGGGCGCAGATAGGGGTTGATCTTCTCTTGTAGGTCACCCGGCAAGAAGCCGAGCTTTTCGCCTGCTTCCACCGCGGGCCGCGCGAGGATAATCCGTCCGACTTTCTTTTGGTTGAACGCCGAGACCGCCATCGCCACCGCGAGATAGGTCTTACCCGTTCCCGCCGGCCCGATCCCGAACACGATGTCGTGCTTGTCCATCGCTCGCAGATAGGCTCGCTGGTGGAGGCTTCGCGGCATGATCCGCTTGCCTTTGGCGGGATAGATGACGGCGTCGACGAAATAGTCCTTCAAAGAGACGTCGGGGTCCTGGCGGATCAGGCGAAGGGCGACCCGTAGGTCGCCGGCGGAAAGGCGATAGCCTTCCTTCGCGAGCCCGGACAGCTGCGCGAAGATGTTCTCGAGCTGCTCCACCTGGTCCGGCGCGCCGTCGACGAGAAGCTCTTCGCCCCGGCTCACGATCCGCAAGCCGAGCGACTTTTCGAGCGATTTCAAATTCTCGTCGTGGACGCCGAATAGAGCGCTGGCGCCGTCCTCAGGAACCGAAATCTTTTTCATGATCGAGCAACCGCTCCTCACGGCGGACGAGAATCGAGAGACTCATGGAGTCACCAAGGGTGAATGCAACGCAAAACGCGTCCAGATGGTTCCGCAACTATGGAGTTGGATTAGACTGCGGATGGGTGCGCCGACGCGCGCGAGGGGTGGCCCGTCCAAGACGAGGTCGAGCAAAACGCTGCATACTCGTTCTCGAAAGTAGCACAGGCCCATAGGGCCGTCAACAGCGTCACATCCCGGCGGGCCCGACGTGCCCGGCGGCGGCGCGCTCACTCTTTCGGCTTCTGGATGGCAATCCGGAGGTCGTCCAGCTGGCTCTGAGCCACCGAAGACGGTGAGCCGGTCATCATGTCCAGCGCGGAGGTCGTCTTCGGAAAGGCAATCACGTCCCGTAGGCTCGTCCCTCCAGCCGCGAGCATCGCGATCCGGTCGAACCCGAGCGCAATCCCCCCATGGGGAGGGGTTCCGAAAGACAGGGCGTCCAGAAAAAACCCGAATTTCTCGCGTGATTCCTCGTCCGAGAGGCTCAGGGCTCGAAAAACCTTGGCTTGGACCGAGGCGTCGTGGATCCGGATGCTCCCGCCTCCGAGCTCATACCCATTGGCGACGACGTCATAGGCCAGTGCACGGGCCGCGCCAGGGTCCGATTCGACCTTGTCGAGGTCGTCCGGATGGGGCGACGTGAACGGATGGTGCATCGAGAACCAACGGCCGTCGGCCTCCGAGTACTCGAACAACGGGAACTCGTGCACCCACACGAACTTCCAGTCCGTCTTGTCGATCCATTCCTCGCGCTTGGCGAGCTCGAGCCGGAGCCCGCCCAAGACGCTCGAGACCAATGGCCTGTCTCCCGCAACGATCAAGAGCAGGTCCTCGGCACCGGCACCCGCCGCTTCGAAAGCCAGGTTCAGGCGATCTTCCCCGTAGTGCCGGAGAAGTGGCGATTTCAGACCCGCATCCGTCCGGCGTGCCCAGCCGAGGCCTTTCGCGCCCAATCCTTTGGCAAAAGCCTCGAGTCCGTCGATGTCCTTGCGCGAGTAACGCGCGCAGCTAGTCGCGACCACCGCCCGAACGACGCCGCCGGCTTCCAGGATCGACTCGAAGACCCCGTAGTCGGAGCCTTTGGAGATCTCGGACAAGTCGACGATCTCGCATCCGAATCGCAAGTCCGGCTTGTCGGAGCCGAACCGATCGAGCGCCTCGCGGTAGCTGAGCCTCGGGAATGGAACCGGCACCGAGATACCGGCGGGCTCGAGCATTTTCACGAACAGCCCTTCCACGAGCGCGTAGATATCACTGGGCTCGACGAAGGACATCTCGATATCGATCTGCGTGAACTCGGGCTGACGATCCGCACGGATGTCCTCGTCGCGGAAGCAACGGACGATCTGATAGTAGCGTTCCATCCCGGCAATCATCAGGAGCTGTTTGAACAGCTGGGGCGACTGCGGCAACGCATAGAAGCTTCCATGGTGGACCCGGCTCGGTACGAGATAGTCCCGCGCGCCCTCCGGCGTCGATTTCGTCAAATAGGGCGTTTCGACTTCATGGAATCGGTGCTCGACCAAGTACTGATGCGCACGAAACGATAGCTCGCTGCGTAGCTCCAAGTTGCGACGCATCTTGCTCCGGCGAAGGTCGAGGTAGCGATAGCGTAGGCGAAGGTCCTCGTTCGCGACGACCGAGTCGTCGATGGGAAAAGGCGGAGTTCTTGCTTCCGACAACACTTCGATCGCCTCGGCCCGCACTTCCACCGCACCCGTTTTGATGCTGGGGTTGAGGGTGCCTTCCGCACGTCGGAGCACCTTGCCGCGCACGGAAACGACCCATTCCGAGCCGAGCTTTTTCGCGCGCTCGACGAGCTCCGGTGCACCGCCCGGCCCTATGACGACCTGGGTGACACCGTCTCGATCCCGAAGCTCGACGAAGGTGATCCCGCCCAGATCTCGAACGACGTCGACCCATCCACTCAGGACGACGTCCTCATCCACGGCATGGAGTCCGAGCTCGCCGCAGGTATGCGTCCGGCGCCAGCCGGTCAAAACGATCTTCTCTGTTTCAAGTAATCTTCCTTCAACTCGCAATAGGTCTCGGCGGAGAACACGAGACGCGCGAGCTCCTCGTCCGTCAAATCCCGGCACACCCGCGCAGGGACGCCCCGCGCCATGGTCTGCGCCGGAATGACGGTGCCGGGACTCACGACCGAGCCCGCGGCCACGAAGGCCCGCTCTTCCACCAAGACGTCGTCGAGGACCACCGCTCCCATACCAATGAGAGCGCCGGACTTGACGTGACAGCCGTGGAGGATAGCGCGATGACCGACCGTGACGCCATCTTCGAGGGTCGTCGGCCAACCACCATGGTTCACGTGAATCACGGTCAAATCTTGAACGTTCGTTCGCGAGCCGACTCGAATCTGGTTGACGTCACCGCGTAGCACCGAGCCGAACCAGATGCTGGAATGGGCGCCTATCGTGACGTCACCGATGATATGGACGCCTTCAGCGACGTAGCTGGTCGCGTCGATCTGTGGGGTCTTGTCGAGATAGCTCTGGATCACGAAGCGTCCTCGTCGAGACGAGTCAGCCAGACGAGATCGCGCGCAAAGTCGTAAGTGACCGAGATCGACGACATGACATCCGCGCCGATGACCCCGACCGCCTGTCCGTCATAAGGGAGCTGACGGATGTCGCCGAGGAGCACCGGCACGCTCTCCGCGTGGAACCCACCGACGTCGACGGCGGACACCACGGTCTCGTTGGCCCGCTTAGGAGCCAAACCATTCTTCTCAGCGAAGCTCTTGTCCATCAAAGAGGTCGACGTCCCGGGATCGAGCACGAAGGTCGCCTCGACCGGACCTTCTTCCCCGGAGAGAACTACGGGCACGAGAAGGAAGCGGCCGACGCCTTCGAAAGTCACGCTTCCCGCGGGCACGTCCTCCGCCGGCGAAGCCTCCATGTACAGCAGGTGCCGAGGATAGTGGATCGTCAGCCGGAGCGGCTCGAGAATGTCTCGCCCGATCCGTCCATAGCTTCGCAACCCGCCTGCGCCCGTGCCGTCCTCACCTTCGATGAGAAGCGTCCGGACGAGCTGAAACTCTGCCGTGCCCAACGATAGAGTTTGCACGTAGGCCACGGGAACCCGTTCGGTACGGCCGTAAAAGTCGATCTCCTGGACTTCTCCTCGTTCGGCGAGCTTCATCCCGGCGCCATCGACGAGCATCGTGTCGAGGAGTAGATCGTTGAAGCCGACGTCGAGAACGAGGCGGTGGCCACGAATCCCGTTGAGATCGGCGCGGACTATCGGGAGCGCGGACTGATCGATCGTCTCGAACTCGATCCACTCTTGCGCTCCGGCTTGGGAGGCAAGGCCGGCCATCGCGATCAGGATCGCTGCTCCCGGTAACATCTTGGACACCATAAGAATCGACTTTTTCGGTAGTGTTTTCGAGAAGATAGCAGATTTGATCCGTGTTTGCTCGTAGAATGCGCTTCGAACTCTGTGTCCCATTGTCTTCCTGGTCGAGATCTCCTATTGGCGCTCGTGTGGTTCGTCTTGGCGAGCGTCTTTTATACGTACCCGCTCGCGATAGCGCCGGCTACGGCGAATCGGCTGGATAGTCCGGACGCGCTCTTGAACGCGTGGATCGTCTCGTGGAACCTCCATCAGCTCCAAGAGAGCCCGACAGAGCTGTTCGACGCCAATATCTTCTATCCGGAGACAGGTGCTCTCGCCTATTCGGAGAACCTGCTCACCGCCTCGGTTCTCGCGGCCCCGGTGGCTGCCTTCACGGACAGCCCCATCGTGAGAGTCAACGTGGCTCTGTTCGCCGCTTTCGTGCTGACGGGCCTCGCGACCTTCGCGCTCGCCTACGATCTCACCGGCGACCGACTCGCGAGCCTCCTCGCCGGGACGCTATTCGCTTACGCGCCGTTTCGATTCGCACATATCCCGCACTTGCAGCTGCAGCTCGCTTTCGGCATCCCACTCTGCCTGCTCTTCATCCGACGCCTCGTCCGTCCGGGCTCCCGCCGGCTCTCCTATGCGCTCGGCTTCGCCGCCGCCGCGCTCGCGACGTTCGGCTCCAGTATCTATTACCTGGTGTTCGTGATGAGCGTCGTGCCGGTGGTGGCGCTGACGGAGATCTACCACCTCGAAGCGGTGGAGCGGCCGAAGGCGATCTATTGGCTCACCGCCTCCGGTCTGCTCGCAGCCGGACTCACCTTTCCGTTCGCGTGGCCTTATCTCGAAAAGCTGAGCAGTGGCACCGTTCGCTCGTTGACGGCGGCAGACCAATACTCCGCGACTGCTCTGGACTACGTCTCGAGCTTCTCCCGGCTTCACGCGTTTCTTCCAAGCACCGACGAGCCTCTCTTTCCCGGAGGGATCGCGATAGGCCTCGCTGTGTTCGCGCTCGCGGCGGGCGCGGCTCGCGCTTCGCGAAAATGGAGCTGGGCGCTCGTCGGGGCCATCGGGCTCGTCATTTCGTTAGGGCCTCCCGCCGGAGTGTTCACCCTCCTCTACCGGTTCGTGCCCGTCTACCGCGCGATCCGAGTCCCTTCACGGGCGGGCGTGCTCGTGTTGCTGGCAGTGGCGTTGCTCGCCGCCATCGGCCTCGCCGCCATCAGACGTCGTCGCCTTCGCGTGCTCTGCGTCGTCATCGCCTGTGGCGAATGCCTGGCCGCTCCTCTTCCTTGGCGTTTCGAGCTACCGAGCTACCCTCCGATCTACGAAGCCGTCGAGGCGCTGGAAGAGCCCGGCGCGCTCCTCGAGCTGCCGATGCCGCCACGAGAGCGATTTCAGGACAACGCGCTCTACGTCTACCGCTCGGCCTTTCATTGGCGAGCGCTCGTCAACGGATATAGCGGGTTCGCCCCTGCGAGCTACACGCGTCGAGAGCAAGGGCTCAGACGGGACCTTTCCGCCGAGCTTTCACTCGCTCGGGTCGAAGGGGTGCGTTTCGTGTTGGCGCATGAAGGTCGCCTCGGCCCGCGGATGCGTCGGCGTCTCGCCGAAGCGCAACGTAGCGGACAACTAGACCTGGTCGCGCAAGCTTCGACCGACCGTCTTTACACGATTCAGCGGTAAGACGTACTCACAAGAGCGCGAGCAAGCGGGCTGCTTATTGCTCCGTCGGTGAGTCGGGCTCGAGGAGCCAGCCGTAGTCTTCGAGGTTCGGCGAGCGCGGGATGCCGGCCGGGGTCTCCTCTTCAGGTTGTTTGAGGACAGCGGGCCCGGGCACGAGCCAATGGTTCACGAGGTACTGCCAGTAAAAAACACGGCTGTGGGATTCCTCTGCTTCGGACCAATTCGCACGCGGGATCGATTCTGCCACGGTAACCTCCACAAACTCCCTGCTTTGGTCAGATGCAACCCACGTGCCAAATTCGCCCAAAACCGTAAACGGTCGCTATCCCTTTGTTATCAATATGTTAAGAAAAGTGTAGAAAATCACCCCCGCGCCCGTGATGTAAAAAGCCCACATACAGTGGACGCCAGATCCACGAAAAGGGATCTTATTGTTGCCTACGGCAATACACCCGGGTGCCCGGGTGGGGTCAGTAGAACCGTCGACGGGCCTCGAGACTCTCAGGCACGTCGAAGCGTGGTCCGAGGCTTGGTCGCCACTTCGCGAGGTGGTCGACCACCTTGGAGACGCCCTCTGAGTCTGCGTAACGCAAGAGCCCGCCTCTGAAGGGCGGAAACCCGGTGCCCATAATCATCGCCAGATCGAGCTCTCCCGGCGTTCTCACTGTCTCGTCCTCGAGGCAGCGCGTCGCTTCAGCCACCATCAGGGAGAGGCCGCGCTCGACGATCTCTGCTCCGTTCGCGGGACGTGCGTCGATTCCGAGAATGGCGAGTACGGTCGGATCTGGAGTCGGTTTCTTCTTGGAGGAGCCGTCATAGCGATAAAACCCGCGGCCGTTCTTTCTTCCGAGGCGACCGGCAGCCACGAGCGCATCGACGACCGGCGACGGAGCGGCGCGCTCCCCAAAGGCTTCGGCCAGCACCTTCCCCGCCTTCTGGGCGACGTCGAGTCCGACCTCATCGAGAAGTCGCAACGGGCCCATCGGCATGCCGAACGCCTCGAACGCGCGGTCGATGGCGGCGATGTTGCCGGTCTCCTCGAGCGCGAATCCGGCCTCGTTCAGATACGGCCCGAGAATGCGGTTCACGAGAAAGCCGGGACCGTCCCTCACCACGACCGGCGTCTTGCCGAGCTTTCGCGCGAGCGCGACGAGGCTCGTCACGGTCAGGTCGTTCGTCTCGCGTCCACGAATGACTTCGACGAGCGGCATCCGGTCGACCGGGTTGAAGAAGTGAAACCCCGCCATGCGTTCTGGTCGCGCGAGCACGGTTTGCATGGCGGATATGGACAAGGTCGATGTGTTCGTCGCAAGGATCGCGTCCTCCCGCACGAAGGGCTCGAGCTCTCGCAGCACGCTCTTCTTGATCTCGAGATCCTCGACCACCGCTTCGACGATGACGTCTAGCTGCCGGAATCCAGTGAACTCCAGCGTAGGTGCGATCCGAGCCATTTTCTGCTCGAGCTCCCATCGCGTCATGCGCTTTCGTTTCAGGCGCCTCTCGAAGATCTCGCGCGCGGCGCGCAAACCCGCGGCCAATGCCTCTGGGTGGATGTCTTTGAGCCGGACCGCAACGTCGCTAGCGGCAAACAGCCGAGCGATACCGCCTCCCATCGTGCCTGCGCCGACGACCGCGGCCGATCTCACGACGCGGGGCTTCGACCGAGCTTCGCCGACGACGGTTTTCTTGGCCGCTTCGTTGAGAAAAAAGAGCCGGACTAGATTTCGAGAAACGTCGCCGGTCAGCAGACGGCTCGCGTGCTCGCACTCGAGTGCCAAGGAGCGAGCTTTCGACGCGTAACCGTCTCGAAGGACTTCGATGACGGCCAGGGGCGCCGGGTAGTGACCTTTCGTCTCCGCAACGACTTTCTTTCGTGCGGCAGCGAACAAGACGCGTCGCCCGACGAAGCTACCTTCGAGCATCCGCTCACGAAAGCTCCGTCGCACCCGAAGCAGCGGGGTGCCTTCGATGTGTGCTTCCAGCCGATCCAGAGCGCGAGCCTCGAGCTGGGTGTCGGCCACCGCTTGGTCGATGAGCCCGAGCCGGAGGGCGCGCTTCGCGTCGATGCCGCGTCCCTTCAAGATGAAGTCGAGCGACCGGATCAGACCGATCCGGCGGGGCAAGCGGGTACACCCTCCCCACGCCGGCAGAATCCCCAACTGAACTTCGGGCAGCCCAATCTGAAACCGTGGATGATCGGAGCCCACCCGGCCGGTACAGGCGAGAGCGAGCTCCGTCCCGCCCCCGAGACAGACCCCGCCGATCGCGGCGACCGTGGGAAACGGCAACGCTTCGACGCGATCCATGATGGCCTGCCCTGCGCGGATCGCCTCGACCGCGTGCTCCACGCCTTCGATAGACTGAAACTCGGAGACATCCGCACCCGCGATGAACATGCCGTCTTTGCCGGACAGGATCAGTGCGCCGCGGACGTCGGTGCGAGACTCCAGCTCCTCCAGAACCTCGGTTAGCCGGTGCATGACCGCGCGGCCGAGCGTGTTGGGGCGCTCGCCAGGCACATCGAATGTGATGCGAGCGATCCCGCCTTGTCGGTCGAGACGGATCGGAGAGGCCTCGGTGCCGGTCATCGTCTGAAAAACCAGAGCTTATCACTCAGGAGCGCGCCCCAGCGGCCGCGATGAAGCTTTCTTGCATCCCTTTCCGCTTCGGAGGAGAATTGATATCTAATGAAGTCGCTGGTGGCGTTGCTCAAGGATCTCTTCGTCAACGACGACATCGTCAGCGCTGTGTCCGGAACGGAGGTCGAGCCCCCGTTCTTCGACAAAGACCGCAAGCAGCGCTCACAGATTTACACGACACTCGGCTACTTCGCGCTCATCATGGCCATGATGGTGCTGTCGAGCATCATCCCCGACCCCCCCGAAGAAGAAGAATGGGACCCACCGGGGCTCATCTTTACAATGGAGCCCGGACCCGGCGGCGGCGGGGGTGGCGGCGACGGTTCGGACGAGCCGCTCTCCGTACAGGAGATCGCCGGCGAGGACGAGGCCGAAGTCGCAGTCAAAGTTGAAGTGCCGGAAGATGAGCTCGTCTTCGACGACCCCGATGTCGAGAACATTGAGGAAGAAGAAGACGAAGAGGTCGAGCCGGAAGACGACACCCCGGAGATTGTCGCTCCGGTCGTCGCCCAAGCGCCCGATAGCGAAAACGCGTTGGGAGCGCTCGAAGGCGTGACGGGCGTCGCAGCGAACGCCGGCAGCGGTACCGGAGGCGGTATCGGCGAAGGCGACGGCTCGGGGCTCGGACCGGGAACCGGCGGTGGTTTCGGCGGCGGCGCTTATCGCATCGGCTCGGGTGTCGAAAGCCCGCAGCTCGTCCACCAGACTCGACCCGATTTCACGGACGAGGCCGTCCTCAAGAAGATTCAAGGCAGCGTCGTTCTAGAGGTCGTCATCCTCGAAGAAGGCAAAGTCGGGGCCGTGCGGGTCTTGCAAGGTCTCCCCGCGGGTCTCAACGATCAGGCGATCCAGTGCGTTCGTGCTTGGAGATTCATCCCCGGCAAGCTCAAAGGGAAACCGGTGGCGGTGATCGCCGAAATCTCGATCGACTTCACTCTCTTGTAGCGAGAACCCGCGTCACCGCGCTCAGCTCAACAGCTCGAGCGCGATCGCCTCGTCCACTTGCTCCGTTGCATCGACTTCGTGCTTGATATCCTGAAGCCGAGACGTGAGCTTGGGGACGGTGGCACTCGACGCTTCCGCACGGGACAAGTCGAGACGTAGCTGTTTGATCTGATTGAACGCGACGTCTCTTCGCGCTCGAAGGCGATCGATAACGACGACGGCCTTCGCGATCGCGGACTGCCGGTCCCGAAGCACATCCAGTTGACGGCGGAACAGCTTGCGATCGCCCACGCTCTCAGCAGCACCCAGCTGCTCCTCGGCCCGCTGGATCGTCTCGCTCAACCGGGACTGCTCCTCGGGCGAGGTCTGCTCCGCTAAATCTCGATCCTTTTGCGACAGATCTTTCAACCGCGCGACGATGCCGTCAATCTCGGCGACGAGCTCCGCCGCCTCATCACCCCCGCGCCGATCCAACAGCTCTCGTACCCGAGCGACTTCGACGTGGAACGCTTCGGGGAGATCGGGGTCCGGCAGAGCTTTGGTGACGTCGGGCACGACGTCGATGACCGTCTTGTCGCCGGTCGAAATGACGATTCCCGAGCGCAAGAACGGCATGATCTCCGGCAACACACTCGCCGCGTGCGCCGCCACACCGATTCCCCAAAAGCCCATCCAGAACGGGATCTCTCCCTGGAAGAAATACCAAGCGACGCCGAAGCCCGCGTACGTGCAAACATGTTGA